>JBEAZL010000153.1:0-2532 GCA_041170085.1 Bacteroidota bacterium | reverse complement strand
GATGTCGGCGTGGTGGCATATGCCGATGTGCCCTCCCGCAGGTATTGTTCTCCCACCAAGGTTGGGAATTATCTCATGTGCGGATTGCCTTTTATGGTGCAGGAAGGCACCTCCGAAGATGATATTCTGGTGAATCAGTCTGCAACAGGACTGGTTGTGAGGGATTTTTTACCCGAAAGCGCCGCTGAAGTCGCATCCGGGATTCGTCAGCTTATGTCGAGGGACAGAGCTAAACTCAGGGAAATTTGTCGGCAGGTTGGGCTGGAAAACCGCGGAAATCAGAGGACGGTTGAGGTATTGAGACCAATATTCGAGGCGTATTCAGAGAATCGCAAATAATTGATAATCAGTGATTAAATGTGTAAACAGGACCAGTAAACAACTGAAAATCAATAACATGTGACTTATTGGGATTGGCCCTGAAATTTTGGTTGGTGCCTATGGGAAATTTGGAATGTGTGGCTATATTTGCGCCCCCGTTTACGGGAAGTAAGATAACGACAAAGAGACACAGCTATGAAACGCACTTATCAGCCATCCAACACCAAGCGCAGGAACAAACACGGTTTTCGTGAGCGTATGAGCTCTGCCGACGGACGTCGTGTACTTGCATCACGTCGTCGCAAGGGACGTAAGAAGCTGACCGTTTCATCTGAGCGTCGTCACAAGGGAATTGTACGTTAATCGCACTGTGGTACCCCAGGTATCGCAGGAAGATTGAATATATATCTCAGGACATAAGCCATCGGAAGATGGCTTTTTTGTTTTCAAGACTTCTCGTTCGGGAATAAAAGCAGAAACCCCGTTGCCGGGGTCTCTGTTTGCACTCGTAACACAGGTGGGTTACTTCCTTCACCCCCTGTCTCTTTAATATTCTGAACCGGCGTCCCGGTTATTCATTCAACTTCACATGATGAAAATACGAGGCTTTTCAATACATGGTTCCAATTGTGCTCCCGAAGAATCGCCAATAATTTCATGTCAGAAGGATGGCTTCGATTCTTTGTTTCTTTCTTCATTTGAGTGGCTATTCTATGTGAAAAGCAACAAAAAAGGCCGGTAAAAACCGGCCTCTTTGATATCTGCAAACTCATCAGAAATTATCCAGGTCTATAGGTCTCATAACCCCAAACCACTTCAGAATTTTTTCACCCACCCCGGGGACTTCTACACGGATAATATAGGTGCCACTTGAAATTGGAATGTTCTTGCTGTTCTTCAGATCCCAGTCGAGAGAGGTCAGCGGATCCGCTTTTTCATACATGCGGATAAGGGTACCGTTGAGATCGTAAATCTGTAAAGTGCACAGCTCAGGCAAATTGGTAATCTTCACCCTGTTGTCAAGTTTGTTCGCTTCATACGAGCTGTATGCGTAATATGGGTTGGGAACAACATTGATCAGGGATAAGGCATCTTCGAGTATGGAGGCATCATTCATCACTGGCTCCAGACCTCTGGTAGTAAAGGTGTACCAGGGGTTCCAGAAATTTTCCGCATCGGTATAATCCATATCGTTATCATCCGGCACGCTGGCAGAGTGTTTCCGGTATGGTTTCGCTACGCGAAGCTCAATTCTGGCTTCACCGGGAATGAGTCCGTTTTCAGGGCTGAGCAGAGCCGCGTTTTCGCTGAGCAGAGAGGATCCTATCCACGTGCAACCGGCGAAGAATCTCCTGCCCTCAGCGGTGGTGAATTCGAGATCATCATCGAGAAGTCCGTAGACATATTCGCCCTGATCATAACCCGGGATGAAGTCTTCATCACCTCCCATTTCATGGCTGAGGTTTTTAAACACGTATATCCAGTGCTGTCCTCCAAACAGGAAATCCCCGCCGATGTCCGTGAAGACTCTGGATGTGGGGTTCCAGATCATGTCGCTGCCATTCTCGCCTACGAGCCAGCTGTCTTCACCAAAGGCCATATTGAGTCTTTCTCCGGTAGAGAGGTCAATGGCATAGCCGGGGAACCATCCCATGCCCTGAGGCTGTGTTCCATTCATTGTCGCTTCACTTTCATTGCAGCCGGAAGTTCCACTTTTGCGGCCGTTCTTATCCACACTCGGAGAACGGCGCAGTTGCATTTTCGATGCATTGCCCTCTGATAGCACCGGATTGCTCTGCATCTCGAGAACAGGGCATCTGGTCCACTTTGTTTTGTCGCTGGTTAAAACGACATCAACGTTATTGAGACCGGCTATGTTGGCAACGAATTTCTTCTGCACGGGACTCAGGTCGCCACGGAAAGTTTCAGAAACAGGTGACGCATTATTGTACCACAATGCCTGCTCATCTATGAAAACGGAGGCTGCGGCAAGACAATAGGGTGACCAAGTACCGCCTGCTATGTCTTCATACTCTTCTTCAGCATCCGTAGGAAAACTCAGTCCTGTTGAACTATTGATATCACCATCTCCATAGTCATCATACAGCTTTTGGAATTCTGTAAGATCGGGATCGGATAATATGCTTGAACCACTTCTGATCCAGTTCAGCGGAGAATTGGAATCATCATCCGGAATGCCGGATAACCAGG
>JBEAZL010000152.1:0-11684 GCA_041170085.1 Bacteroidota bacterium | reverse complement strand
CCAATATTGCCATTCAGGATGTCTCCTGTTTTGGTCTGTCAGATGGTAGTCTTCAGCAGGTTGATATCTACGGTGGTACACCACCCTACGAAGTGGACTGGGCTGATTTGGATACCACTGCACTTGCAGCAGGTTTTTACACGGCCTGGATTACGGATGCAGAGCAATGTGTCGGAACCCTCGAGTTCACAGTGAACGAGCCTGCTCCCATGGAAATAACATGGCAGGCTATCTGCGAAAATGGATTGATGTCTGTATTGACCAACATTGCCGGTGGGAATTTCCCCTTTGATTATTTCTGGAGCAATGGAATGACGACTCCTTCGGTCAGCGGACTATCGGATGATACCGTATTGAATTTGCAGATAACCGATGATCATGGTTGCGTGGCGATTGTGGAAGGTATAGCCTGTCCGGTCGGAATCGGCGAGTCCGGTGTGATGATGCCAATTCTGAGTCCGAATCCCGCACACGATGAGTTGAGCATCATCTCACAAATTGAAATGTCCGGATTTGAAATCTTCGACATTCACGGACAAAAGGTCTATTCGGCGTCTGCAGTTTCATTCGGGTATCACGTGGATATCAGTCACCTTGCTCCAGGCCACTATGCTGTGCTGATCAGAACTGCACAGCATAACCTGCATTACAAGCTGATTATCGAATAAAACTGGCGAGAATGGCCAGCGAGATATAACCTCAGGTATGGACAAAAAAAATCCCGCACAAGGCGGGATTTTTATCGTTGGAGGCCTTTTACAGGAGAGCCTCAATTTTTTCTGTGAGCACGTTCTTGGGGACAGCACCTACTGACTTGTCTACAACCTGACCATTCTTCAGAAAAAGAATAGTTGGGATGTTTCGGATGCCATACTTCATGGAAATGTCCGGATTGTTGTCCACATTCACCTTGCCAATAACAGCCTTTTCGCTGTATTCGCTTGACATCTCTTCCACGATCGGAGCAACCATGCGACATGGTCCGCACCACTCAGCCCAGAAGTCAATCATTACGGGTTTTTCACTGTTCAAGGCAACTTCTGAGAAGTTTGCATCGGTGATTTCGATAGCCATTTATCTGAAATGTTTTGGGTTTCTTGAATATGTCTGCTCCAACTTTCCGGCCATTCCATTCAACCTGACGTTTCGTCATTCCGATAGAATTCCGGGTTAGAAACAGGGCGACAAATGTAAGGTAACCGACCATTCAACAAGTGATTTGTGTCACGGAAAATGGTCGCGGTTTTTCGTATATTATAGCGGAAGCAAGCAGCATATCTAGATGATTAGATATCAGTCATTTGACATGGAAAAGCGAAATTTTCGTTTAAGTTTTTTTCGCTATTCCTTCCTTTCAGGCCGTGCCGGAGGTAAGGCTTTTTTTATGCAGCCAGAAAAGCATAGCTGCGCCGGACAAGATGAAGAGGATGGCAATAATTTCTGCCTGAGTCATCTGAATACCCATGACATCGAATTTCACATTGACACGGATCTTTTCGATGAGAAATCTTTCCACACCATTTAAGAGTATGTAAAGTGAAAAGATAGTTCCCGGTATTTTCCATCTCTTCCGCAAAGACCAGAGGATTGCGAAGATGACCAGCGTCATGGCCAGTTCGTACAGTGGAGTTGGGTAAACTGCCGGCACGAGATGCGTACAATATCCATCGAAGCAGGGACCATCGGTAATCGGCACACCATAAGTATTGCCATCCCAATCTCTGACCTTGCTGACGTTGTTCGGGTAGTCGTACGCCCACAGCCAATCGGGCATCCAGCTTAACCAGCCCGGCTTTGGGCTGGTATTGGCAATTCCCCAGTCTCCGTCGCCACTGACATGACAGCCAATTCGTCCGATTCCGTATGCCAGAATCAAACCGGGTGCGGTGGCATCAGCCAGATGAAGGAAAGGGATTCCTTTGCGATAGGCGTAGATACCAACAGCTATTCCCGCCACAATCAGACCTCCGTAGACAGTAAGTCCACTGAGAAAACTTTCCAGATCCGGGTTGGTAAAGAACTCCAGGAACTGAGAGGGGTGTTCGATCAGGTGGAACAATTTCGCTCCTGCAATACCGAAAATGGCAGCTACAAAGGTGAATGACCCGGTAAGCTCGTAAGGATGCACCGGTACTGTCAATTCTTTGGGCTCCGGCAATTGAGCTTTCTTCATCTCATAATAGCGCCAGCCACCGAGTGCAATGGCCGCCAGAATGCCCCACAACAAGTCGCCTTCTCTTGAAAAAATGTGCTGCTGCGGGATGGAATCTGGTCCAAACAGCCTTGAGGAGTTTGTGATCAGATAAATGAATTTCCATCCCAGAACAAATCCTATCAGCGCATTCAGTCCAACGTCAAACCAGTTTACAGGCAAGCCCACCATTACTTTGCGGGAACCCGGCTTCAGAATGCCATCAGCTTCCTTTCTTCTGAGTTCTTTTGAGAGCAATATGCTTGCTGCTATGAAAGCAACAGCAACAAAAAATCCAAAGCTGTTGAGCAATTTGGTCCACGCCCATTCTACACCGAAAACATCGTAGAAGAAATGATAAAGAGTAGGATACACAGATTAACGATTTATTCCTGCGGAATCTGATGAAGCCACCAGATCACCATCGGCATTGATTGATGTCAAACGTACGGAAGAAATGCGGTTAACCATAGTCTCATCATAAGGCGCATGCACCCTGATGTAGTTGTCGGTATAACCCGACATCATATCACCATCTCTCTCTGCTTCCCAAAGAACCGGTCGGTCGCTCCCGGTAAAACGCGAGTTGAAAGCACGACGTTTCTTCTCTGACATGAGCCTGAGAATCTTAGTCCTTTCATGTCTGACGTTCATGGGCACAACATCCGAAAGTCGGAGTGCAGTGGTGTTTTCTCTTTCACTGTATGTGAAGACATGGAAATAGGCGGCAGGTATTTCAGCCAGAAATTCGTGCGTTTCAGAGAATGCAATTTCATCTTCTCCCGGAAATCCGGTAATCACATCTATGCCGATGCATGCATCTGGCATTCTTTTCAGAATTTCTTCTGTTTTTCTCCGATACAGATCTGTGCGGTACCTCCGCCTCATTGCTGCCAGAATCTTATCTGATCCACTCTGCAGGGGAATATGAAAGTGAGGCATGAATTTGCCCGACGACGCCACGAAATCAATGATCTCATCACTGAGCAAATTAGGCTCAATACTGGATATCCTGAAGCGCTCAATGTTGCTGAGTTGATCAAGTTGACGGATGAGCTCCAGAAAACTTTCACCATGCGCCACACCAAAATCTCCGATGTTTACACCGGTCAGAACAATCTCACGGGCTCCTGCCTGTTCCGCTTTCAGGGCTTCCTGCACAGTTTCCGCTATAGTAGCACTTCGGCTCCTTCCACGGGCAAGAGGTATGGTGCAGAAGGCGCAGAAGTAATTGCAGCCATCCTGTACTTTCAGAAATGTTCGTGTGCGGTCACCACGACTGAACGATGGTATGAATTCCTTCACATCGCGAATCTGGCCCACCGCAATACGGGGTGTCCTTTCCTCAATGGTCTGCTCGATATGGCTGACCAGGTTGAACTTCTCGCCGGCACCCAACACCAGATTAACGCCGGGAATGGATGCAATGGCATCAGGTTTTAATTGAGCATAACATCCGACAACGGCAACATAAGTATCCGGATTTCTGGATTTTACCCTGCGTATTAGATTCCGGCATTTTTTATCAGCTTCTTCAGTAACACTGCAGGTATTGAGCACGAAAACATCTGGTCGTTCGTCTTCATCAACCCGCGCAAAACCAGCGTCAAGAAATTGACGGGCTAATGTGCTGGTTTCACTGAAATTGAGTTTACAACCCAGCGTATGAAAGGCAACTTTTCTGAAGGGCTGCACCAGAATTTGAATTATTTGCTCATAGGTGCCGGAGTCTGCACGTTACCCGGTTGTGTCTTCGCAAGAACACAATCTTTTTCACAAGAGTAGGTAGTGCCTAATATTTCAACCGGCACAAGACCTTCTGTTGACATAACCTTGAAAGTCATTTCACCCTTGTCTGTAATTACAATGACAGATGTATTATCCTCATTGGTTTTCCAGGTTCCGTTCAGCATACCGGGGACAGCACCGTTGTTTTCAGCGCCTATCTTTTTCTGCTTCACAATGGCAGTCATATTGCCATTCAGAGAGAGGGCCACGCGAATGCTCTCACAGTCAGGGCAGGGAAGGTCTCCGACAAAAGTCCCGAAGAAACCTTTGAGGTTGCCATCTACTTCCGGAGCTCCGGGATTTTGACCTGAAACAGCTGATCCTGTGGCAGTAGTATCCGTTCCGTTCGCGGTTCCTTGTCCGCTTTGCTCTGAACATGAGGCCAGCACAAGAGCCAGCGAAAAAATTGCGATGTACTTCATAGTATGGTGAAATTGTGGCGCAAAAGTAAGCTGAATAGGTTATTCATCAGGTAGACCCCGTGAGTTACAGCAGTTCCGTCAAATTGTAATAATTCCGTAACCCTCGCTTTTGGAAGCAATTGGTAGAAAAATCTCTACTTTTCCGGTCATGGAGCGTGTGGTCATTATCGGAAATGGAATCAGCGGAATTACTGCTGCCCGTCATATTCGCAAACTGACAGATTTCCGGATTACTGTGATATCTGAAGAGTGTGATTTTTTCTTCAGCCGCACCTCTCTGATGTACATCTATATGGGCCATTTGTCGGTTCAGGACACAGAACCATATGAAAGGAATTTCTGGAAAAAGAATCGCATTGATCTGGTGAAGGATACTGTTCAGCTGATCAATCCTACTGACCGACATATAGTGCTTTCGGGGAGTCAGGTACTTGAGTATGATCATCTGGTCATTGCAACTGGCAGCAGGAGTCGCCGGGGCAACTGGCCGGGTCAGGAATTGAATGGTGTTCAGAGCCTCTACCATTATCAGGATCTGCTGAATCTTGAGACCAATACTCACCCCTGGAATGCAGACAAAGATTCGCGACGCGTGAATCGGGCTGTAATCCTTGGTGGCGGTTTAATCGGCGTCGAATTGGCCGAGATGCTGATGAGCAGAAAAATAGAAGTCACTTACCTGGTGCGAGAAGATCGTTTCTGGGGTGGGGTGCTGCCTGAGCAGGAAGGGCTGCTGGTTACCAGACAACTGGCAAAGCATGGAGTGGATGTCAGAATCAATACAGAACTTCAGGAGATCATGGGCAACGCCGATGGCAGAGTGTCAGCAGTGAAAACGAATCGGGGCGAGATAATACCTTGTGAGTTTGTCGGCATAACCATTGGCGTGGAACCCAATATCGCTTTCTTGTCAGGATCAGGAATTGATGTGGGCAAGGGTGTACTGGTAGATGAATACTTGCGAACGAATATTACCGGTGTATATGCAATAGGTGATTGTGCAGAAGTTATGCAGCCCCGGGAAGGACGAAAATCAGTTGAAGCAGTTTGGTACACGGGCAGAATGATGGGTGAAACTGTAGCCAGGAACATTGCCGGCTTGCCCACCATGTATGAACCCGGAATATGGTTCAACAGCGCAAAATTCTTTGATATTGAATACCAGATATACGGCCAGGTTCCATCGCGCATTCATGATTCGTCCGGATCATTCTACTGGGAAGATCCCTCTGGTGAGCTGGCCATGCGAATAGTATATGATAAATATTCGAGAGCTTTAAAGGGAATTCACGCTTTCGGTTTAAGGCTGAGGCAGGAGGTTTGCGAGAACTGGATCCGCAATGGAACTTCGATTGAAAAGGTCATGGACGAAATCCACGAAGCGAATTTCAATCCGGAGTTTTCTGTGAATTTTGAGGGTGAAATAAAAAGCTCATTTATGAAAGGGGAGGCAGGCTCATGAGCACATTGCACATCGCTCACAGGAAAGATTCTTCAGGAGTGGATTTTTGGCTGCGCATGGGTATTGCACTGGCTGTTGTCTCGCTCTTACTTCCTTTCCTTCATTACACGGGTATTCAGCCGACACTCATGATAAACCTGGTGTCGCTGTTTGGCATCATTACCGGTGTAGCGATTTTTTCCTGGAGAAGTTTCATGCTTTCGCCACCCGGAATCAAAAACAATTATGTGGTCTTCAGACAACTGAGTTCAAGAGGAGTGATAGCCTGGGTGTTGTCAGTGGTTCTGACCCTGTTTTATATATATCTGTACTGGTATCCAGAACATCTCGGACTGGGTACTGATGGAGCTCCGAACTCGGGTCTGGTAGGATTCTTCGACCCACTGAGTCTTTGGATAAAGGGTGTGCCCTCGTCTCAATGGTTTGTTTACGGATTGCTTTATACCGTATTCATTCTGGCCATGGGGGTGAGGTTCATCATGAAATACAGACATAACCGATATCAGATTATCAGGACCATCTCCGTTATGTTTTTTCAGCTGGGATTCGCATTCATCATTCCAGAAATCATGGAGTCACTCCGACAGGGACAGCCATATCTGGACGGAGATCTGAAGAATATCTGGCCATTAAATTATGACTTCTTTCACAGTTGGCATCTGAACAACATGAAAAGCAGCGGAGCCTGGGGCATGCTGATACTGATTACGGGAATTGCCATGTTCGCGGTGGTTACACCAGTGCTTACCTACTTCTATGGTAAACGTTGGTACTGCAGTTGGGTATGTGGCTGTGGGGGATTAGCTGAGACGGCCGGCGATTCATTCAGGCATCTCTCTTCAAGTAAACTGGCGGCGTGGAAGATCGAGAGGTGGATGGTTTATTCTGTCCTGTTGATAGTGACGTTCATGACAGTGGCTACGCTCTACGGTTACTTTACACAAAGCGCAACTTTTCTGGGTCTTGATATATACAGCTATTACCAGAGGCCATACGGATTCATTATCGGAGCCATGTTTTCCGGGGTGATTGGTGTTGGCTTTTATCCTATTCTGGGCACCCGTGTCTGGTGCAGATTTGGTTGTCCGATGGCTGCTTATCTGGGTATTCTGCAGAAGTATTTTTCAAAGTTTCAGATTACTACGAATGGCGGACAATGCATTTCATGCGGAAATTGTTCCAGGTACTGCGAGATGGGTATTGATGTAAGGGCATATGCCCAAAAGAAGGAGAATGTCATCAGGGCATCGTGTGTGGGATGCGGTATCTGTTCTGCTGTTTGTCCGAGAGGCGTTCTGAAACTGGAGAACACGCGAAAGCTCTGACGAGCCTTCACAGCATATTCTGATCTTGATTTGTAGGAAGCTTGACCTACTTTCGTGCCTCATGTTTACCTCTGAAATAAAATTACGGGTGCGCTATGCGGAAACGGATCGCATGGGATATAGCTATTACGGTAATTACGCAACGTATTTTGAAGTAGCACGTGTAGAGGCTCTTCGCTCGCTGGGCATCACTTATCGCGATCTTGAAGATCAGGGAATACTCCTGCCTGTTTCTGAATACTCAGTTAAGTTCATGAAGCCTGCATACTATGACGATGAACTGGTCATCATCACCAGGATTCATAAAATACCTGCGGCCAGGATTTCATTTGAATACGAGACTTTCAGGGGTGATGAACAACTGAATTCAGCCAAAACCGACCTTGTATTTGTAGATAAAAGCACAGGCAGGCCTGTCAGGTGCCCGGAGCATGTCCTGGCTTTATTCGGGCCCTATTTCGGCTCATGAGCCTGATGTCAGTCTAGTCTGCATCGATCAATTCTCCGGTGCCCTGATTGTCGAGATCAATCAGGGAAGGACTTCCGGAATAGAATATGTTACCTGAAAACCTGATGTAGGCGTAGAGGTATTCAGAAGCCCGGACATAAATGTCGTTGATCGACGAATTGTTGCAGTACACATGTGCGGACGCCAGGTTTTCGGCGTGAACCAGTCCAAGGCCCTGATTGAAGATCTCAGCAGTATGAACTGAGCCACGAAGATTGGCATCACTGACCCCTGTGTGCATGTATAAGGAGAGGGTGTCCATATCCACATTCAGATCAATCAGTCCTGCACTATGTCTGTTTTCGATGGTGAAACGGCTACCGGTAAGAATATTTACACTTCGGATATCTCCTGTTCCATGATTTTCAATTTCTGTGAATTCGGGTGCACCAATCCGGACAATGATCTTGTTTTTAAATGATCGCACCCAGTTGCACTGATTGTCATTTCTGATGGTTAACACACCACCTGTTGATTCAGTTACGATCTCTGGAATCAGGTTGGTTGGTGCGGTAATCTCAACAAACCACTGATTCGTATCGACAAGTTCGAGCTGGATATAATCGTAGTAATCGATAAGTGTAAATGGTGCGATATCTCTTCGCACCGTGGTGATGTCGCCGGCAGTCTGAAAGCAATCGGGCGCATTTTCACGATTACATGAAATCCCTGCAATAACTGACAGAGCAATGAGTATGTAATGATGCTTAGTCATTGCCGGAGGATTTTGAAAAGATCAGCCAGCCGATTCCGAGTTCACCATGATCAGCTTTTGCGAAATGGGTTTTCAGGGTAAGCTGTCCCATCAGCCTTTCGGTGAAATGATATCGCAGCCCAAAACGATGATAGAAAAGACCAAAATCCTTCCATTTGTCAACCAGATAGAATCCTTGCTGGAACTTCACTTCAAAACGGTTCATGAGCAAGGAGTATGATACCAAAGCTCCCACTTGCATGATGTCACCCGTGCTTGCTTCACCATCTCTTCTCTCCATCAATTTACCAATAGACGTGTTGTACATCAGATCAATTCCCGCTCCGAAAATGCTCTTCCGCGTACCCTGATATTCACTCAAAAATCCCATGGTATAGCTCGCATATTTACGGCCATTGGGAGGGGCTATTTCTTTCAGACCCATAGTCGCACCTATGGAATTTCGCCACTGATGTACATGTGATGTCGGGCGCAGAACAGGATGAAAATATATTTTCCTAAAATCGACGTAGCTGGCAGTCATACCCGACCAGGTAATATGAGCGCTCACATTGTTAGTACCAAGGTTGGGCATGGTAAAGGCGCCGTTGGAAAAGTGCGTAATGCGCAAACCAGCAAACAATTCACTGTTTTCGGATCGGAATAAAATCGTTTTGTACTGCAAGGTGATGGCAGCGTTAAGATGGGAACCGATCACGGCAGCCTGCCTGTTATCCAGCAGGTCCCAGCGACGAGATGAAATTCCAGTACCGATTCCCAATCCCAGATAGTGACCCGGAAACGACCTTTTGCGTCTCTGGCCTTGCGGGTGACTTATGGAGGTCAATGTTCTCAGGCGATTCAGCGGCAAATCCACCAGGTATGATAAGGATAACTGATATCCGAGTTGTTCCGGATTGCCCGTGTAGTTCAGAAAAACATCTATGCCCTGATCCGGATAATTGTAAGCCTCATTCCATTCAGCTCCGGCTTTTGCACCCCAAAGGCACTGAGCTCCCAGACCAACGGAGTGCCCCTGAATCAGATGACTCATCTGAGCGGTGTGTGGAATGATGAAACCGTAATGAGGCGAGAGGTTTAATCGCTTTCCGCGATTGTCGCAGCATTGATCATAAGACTGTGCCATTACCTGAGCACAATACCACAAATTCAATACGATTAAACCGAACCATTTCACACATCAAAAATAATCTCTCGAGGCCAACCGACAGGCTTTCAATCCGTTTGATTGACAGAGATATTCTTTCTTCGTAATTTAGGCTTGGTTGATAGTATAATCTTAACCAATAAAACACTTCTTCATGATAGAATTGATAAAAGCACCATGGCCCTGGTATGTGGCTGGTCCGCTGATCACCCTTACCATGGTTACACTTATTCTGACAGGAAAGAGATTTGGCCTGTCCTCAAATTTCAGAACACTATGTGCCATTGCCGGAGCTGGTAGGGCTTCCGAGTACTTCAGATTCGACTGGAAGTCGGATATCTGGAATCTCATGTTTGTGGGTGGTGGCGCACTGGGAGGCTTTTTAGCCATGAATTTTTTAGGTGGTGATCAGGCAGTAAATCTGTCAGAAGAAACCCTGAGTTATCTCGAGAACCGTGGAATCCTGAGTGCAGGTGAAGCCTATCAGCCTGCTGAACTGTTTTCTTTTGGGGCCGATGGATTCACGCCGTGGTTATTCACCATACTGGGTGGTTTTCTTGTCGGATTCGGAACGCGTTACGCCGGCGGTTGTACCAGCGGACATGCTATCAGTGGACTGAGCAATTTGCAGCTTCCTTCCCTGATTGCAGTAATCGGATTTTTCATAGGTGGATTGACATTCACCTGGTTTATTCTTCCCGAAATACTAAACTGAATTGCACAATGAAGTACCTTAAATTTATTTTGCTTGGGGCATTCTTCGGAATCATTCTCGCCAAGGCTGAAATCATTTCCTGGTTTCGGATCATTGAAATGTTCAGGTTCGAATCATTCCATATGTTCGGAGTAATAGGCAGCGCCGTAATGCTCGGAATTGTAGCAGTGCGCGTATTGAAGTTGCAGCCCGACTACGAGCAGAAGTTTCACTTTAACAAATACAAGTCCGGCTGGAAGAATTATCTGTTCGGCGGCATCATATTCGGACTTGGCTGGGCCATGACAGGCGCATGTCCGGGACCTATGTTCATCAATGCAGGTGCCGGATACGGGATGTTTTTCATTGCTATCCTTGCTGCTATGGCGGGAACATTTACCTACGGAGTTCTGATGAAACGCCTGCCGCATTAGTAGAAATGTACATGGCACACGCATTCGTCATGAGTTAAGAGGAGTAAATCACAGTTTTGGACAGAATAAAAAAGGGGCCGAAGCCCCTTTTTTGTTTTATTGAAAGATTTGCATGGATCAGGCATAACGGCATATCACTCCGCCCATGATCATCAGACTCACCAACCAGTATCCAACATTGATCGCAATGTATTTGAAACCTTTGCGCTCAAACAGGGCATTGGTTCCAAAGATGGGCAGGATGAAGAAGATGGAAACGAGGGCACCGTGCAGCACGCCGTGGTGGAAAGTTCTGAAACTCTTGCCATATTTCTCCATAATCATCTTCATGTCCTCTTCAGCTCCGGCGATGGTTACCCCGCCCTCAGGCTGAAAAAGCCCACCTGCGCTGAACTGATGTATCACCATTCCAGACAGCGAGAATGCCGCGAAGAAACTGAAAATTAAGGTGATAATGAAGATTTTGGCCATGTTCGCACCTTTGATACTCTCTTCGGTGAGACCGGATGCTTTCATCCATGCATTGCCAAAAACTTTAGGATGGTACCAGACAAATCCGATTACAAGGGGAATAAGCGCAGATAGCGCTACAACCAGCATAAAATTAGAATTCATAGAAATTGGGGTTTTGATTCAAAGCCAAACTTATCAGAATTCCACCTGGCCAAAAGTTAAATTGCGGCCTGATATAGCTTTGTTTTGAACAATGGCAAGGAGAAAAACACCAACACAACCTGAGGAGATGTCCTTCGGCGCTATTCTGGAAAAAACTTCCATGGGTTTTATGAGCACTATTCTCCCGGTTCCTCATGACATCATGGAGAAGCACGGAATAATCGGGCGACAGCGGATTCAGGGTATCATGAATGGTGCTGAATTCAATCTGGCTATCCAGCGCACGAAAGAAGGGTTGTTCTACCTGTCGGTCAGCGCTGCACTCCGCAGGGCAATGAAGGTTCGTGAGGGTGACATGGTGGAGGTGAGATTCAGGTTGGCAG
>JBEAZL010000151.1:0-7581 GCA_041170085.1 Bacteroidota bacterium | reverse complement strand
TGAAAGCTAACATGGGTAGCGCGGACAAGATTATCCGCATCATTATCGCCCTGATTTTCGGGGTGCTTTATTTCACAGGAACAGTAAGTGGTACACTTGGATATGTGCTGCTCGGTTTGGGTGGCGTATTTGTACTTACCAGTGCAATCGGCTTCTGTCCGCTTTACACCATTCTGGGTGTCCGTACCTGTCCGGCACCGAAGAAGTAATTCGGGAGTTCTATAACCCTTCCCGGGTCATGCAATGTGGGCTAATGCAACTTCATTGCGTGTCCCGGGATTTTTTATTTAGGATTATTCAGTTGGATGCAGGTTCCCGTAAAAAAATACAAGAATTTCAAAGTCAAATCAGGTATCTGAGTCTTGTCAATTATTTCATCAAACTCATTACTCAAAACTCACTCTTTTCTCTGTTTCCCCCCGGGGGATACAAGTATCCCTTTCCCCCAACTCTAAGTTATTTCAAAATTTTTTGAAAAGTCCCCGGATTCCAAATTTTGGAAAAATTCGTGAGTGCTTTAACTGTCATCGGATAATGAGTCATTGACTAATCCGGATAATAAAAGCCGCAAGTTTCAGTAAATATACCTCTCCATCAGAATGTCATTCTGCCGGTCAAGCCCGAGAACGAATTCATGTGAACCAAATGCCCTGAAGCCATTTTTCTCGTAAAACCTGATGGCCCTGGGATTATGTTCCCATACTCCAAGCCAGACCCTCCCGCATCCTTCGGTTTGGGCAAAGTCCAAAGCAAAGTCAAGAAGTGCCTGTCCTATTCCCGTTCCATGGTATTCTTTCAGCACATAAATCCTTTCTATTTCGAGGTCAGAATTTCCGGAGAGCTTCAGGTGATCAGATGCCCGTATTCTGGTCTCAACTGATTCTGATGAATTTTCTCCCTCTTCATTTCGCTTGAAGCTTTCTTCGCTCAGTTGTAGCTTCAGATATCCAATGGCTTTTTCTTCAATCCTCGCCAGATAAAATGCAGATCTTGGATCGTTAATCTCTGCGAGAATCCTGGCCTTCGGGAAGGCCTGGGCGAGATACATGTTCATGTTCTCTTCTGTATTGTCTGCTGCGAACGACTCCATAAATGTGGCAATACCCAGTTCTCGCAGGATTTCGAGATCGCTGATTCCTGCCGCTGTAATGCGTAGCTGTGAATGGATTGACATATCGCGAAGGTAATTAGCCGGATTGCTTCCTATCGCTCTCTGAAGAACAGGATCTGTCGGAAAAAACAATTTGATAACCTGCCCATGTTACCCTTCCTCACTGAGATGGGTTATGTTTGATGTTGATGATTCTGCATCTGACAGTGCAGGATAATGACAAATGAATTCAATAGACATGTTCGACTTTTTCACACAATTAAAAGCGAGGAACGAAGCGCTTTTTTACTTCGGCCTGATTTGCTTTATCGCTTCGGTCGCTTTTTTCCTGCTGTCCCGCACAACATCAACTCAATTATATGGTGTTAACGCGTGGAATAAGCCTCTGAAGTTTGCCTTGTCCATTGGAATCTATGCCTGGACTATGGGCTGGTATTGTCACTATCTGACTGGTTTCAATTCCGGTTGGTTCAATTGGATGGTCATCGGGATGCTGGGCTTTGAAATCATTTACATCGCCCTGCAGGCGGGTAAAGGGCAGCCTTCGCACTACAATGTGAGCTCGTCTTTTTATTCAGCGTTGTACGTGATGATGGCTATGGCCGCTTCCGTGGTGACCATTTGTACGGCCTATGTAGGCTGGCTCTTCTTTACCGGTTCGTTTCCCGCGCTTCCCGATTATTACCTGTGGTCAGTACGACTCGGAATTGTGATTTTCGTTGTATTCTCCTTTGAAGGATTTGCCATGGGCTCACGGATGAGCCATAGTGTTGGTGCGGTGAACGACAACTCCAGTTTATTTGTGCTGGGATGGAGCAAAACTGTGGGCGATTTGCGCATAGCACATTTCATCGGCATGCATGCCCTTCAGGTTCTTCCAATTCTTTCATTCTATGTGCTGAAGAGCACCAGAGCAACTGTGGTAATCGCTGTGCTTTATGGTTTTCTGGCCATCTTCACCCTTGTGCAGGCGCTACAGGGTAAACCTTTAGTCGGCTCTTCAGAGATGATGACACATCAGGAGAAATAATTTCAGAAATTTTTTGACTGTTGCTCATCCGTCTGCAGTTTATTTCTTTTCTGCCGTTCATCATATCCGGTATTTACCGTATGCACGTATGGATAGTCCGCCGATAATTTTGCTTCAAACTAAAAGATCATGAAGCGACTCATCATTTTCTTGTTGGCGTATTCAGCCGGAAACCTTCTGGCACAGCCTGTTTTCACCGCAGACAATTGTTTTCATCCCGGACTGGAGTCACAGATCCGATGGACCTTCCTCAGTGGATCATACGCGGATGCTGTGATGGAGACTGGTCCGGACTACACCTGGGATTTCAGCGGATTGTCATGGCCTGAGCCTACAGGTACATATCTTTTTCAAACCGGTGCTGAGTCGGGCAATTCCACGTTTGCCAATGCCGGGGTAAACGAATACGCTGAAGCCACATTTGCCCGGGATCTGTTTTATACATATTCTGAAGATGAGGATACGCTCTATTACAACGGACTGGTTATCGGAAGCAACTATGCTTACACTCCCGCGATTCCATACTTCACATTTCCGATGAACTTCGGCGACAGCCTCCACCATTACACACAACTCACTGCCATCGTAGGCAATCAGGAAATGGTTACGGGAAGCACAACCCGTTACTGGATTTATGACGGTTACGGAACGGTATCTCTCCCATACGGAACTCAGCAGGATGTGTATCGCATAAGAACCGTTCAGACGGACAGCACTTATATCACAAACTTCGCTGTGACTTATCAGGAGATCATCTGGCTTCGGGCTAGCGATGGATTACCTGTTCTCCGTTTTCAGGAAACCGGCGGACAGATTAGCGTGCATCATACCCTCGTATCGGACGAGGTTAGCGTTGAAGAGACCTCTCCGGCTACTGTAATGGTTTATCCTAATCCCACAGCAGAATGTTTCTCGGTGATTTCAGATCAACGTATCACCGGAATTGAGCTGATGGATGCCAGCGGGCGCGTCTTGCAGAATTGGACTCCGGCTGCTCAGTACGACATTGGTTTTCTTGACGAGGGTACCTACGTGGTTCGAATTGTTACGGACCGGTCCAAGTACAATAGGCGCTTGATGGTGTCGGTAAAATAACAGTGCGTTCACGTAAATCATGGAGTCAGCCGTCAGACCATGACATGGGTCAGTCAGGCTAAATATAAACGGACTGATTTTTGTGTGGTAAAGGTTTCAACCATACCCATGAGAACGTCCTTAATCGTTGCCTTCCTTTTAATTACCGGTTCCCTATTTGCTCAACTGACACGCGATCTCCCGTACGGTGAAGACAATTTCATTTTGTCGTACACACTTTCTCCCGACATCATGGACAATCACCAGATCACCGGCGATTTCATGATGGGCGATGACTGGAGTCTGCTCTACCGGGCAACGTTCAATACCGGCATGGTTTCTTCCAGGGAGATTGAATATGTGCTGCCCGTGGGCACTACTGTTTCAGTCGGTCTGGCTTCGGCACTCACCTGCGGTGCATGTTGCGGTTATAACGATGGATGGGAATTGTTGATCTACCCCGTGATGATTCCCGACGGCGTCGCTTATCACGCCCACCTATCCGACTTTATCTCGCTCTCTCCGTATGTTGTTTTTTCCGGATTGGGTATCTATGATGGCGACGAAGGTACCAGGGTATTCTACGCACCTTCCATCGGAATGCGCGCTTATCTGCACTCTCCGAATCTGCCATTGTTCCTCGTTGTTGATGGACAGGGTCGTCGCAGTTACAGCGGCGAGATGATACCCTCTCTGTCCACTGGACTTAGCATACGTTTCTGATTTGGCGAACCTTTCGGCAGCCTGAAGGTTTTTTCAGGGTACTTTTGCAACATATGAGTAATCTCGATATCAGACCCTTGGATCAATGGTGGTTTGGCGAAGGCGACCTTCGTCTCATCAGCGGTCCGTGTAGTGCTGAATCGGAAGATCAACTCATGCGAACGGCAACTGAGCTGCGCGACAGTGGCCGGGTGCACCTGCTCAGGGCTGGCATCTGGAAACCTCGTACGCGTCCGGGTGCATTTCAGGGTGTAGGCGAACCAGGACTTGCCTGGTTGTCCAGGGTCAGAGAAGAACTGGGAATGCCTGTCACTACTGAGGTGGCCAATGCCGCTCATGTGGAATTATGTCTGAAATACGGTGTGGATGTGCTCTGGATCGGTGCCCGTACAACCGTTAACCCTTTCTCTGTTCAGGAAATTGCCGACGCACTGAGAGGAGTTGATATCCCGGTGATGATCAAGAATCCGCTGAACCCGGACTTGCAATTGTGGATGGGTGCAGTGGAACGGATTCGCGAGGCGGGTATTGATAAGATTATCGCCATCCATCGCGGATTCAGCTACTATGGAAAAGGTCTGTATCGCAATAAGCCGATGTGGGAAATGCCCATCGCACTGAAGTCTCAGTTCCCGGAATTGCCGGTGTTCTGTGACCCCAGCCACATTACCGGTAAGCGCGAATTGTTGTTTCAGGTAGCTCAGAAGGCCCTCGATCTGGGTATGGAAGGGCTCATGCTCGAAAGTCATATCACACCCGATCAGGCTTGGAGCGATGCAGCTCAGCAGGTTACTCCTTCTGCACTTATTTCGTTGCTCGACAAACTTCAGGTCAGAACCGGATCAACCGGCGATGTGATGTTGCTTAATAAGCTTGCTGCGCTCAGGGCCGATATCGATAAGATCGACGAAGAGATAGTTCATCTGATAGCGCAGCGCATGAAAGTGGCCGAGGGAATAGGGGAGTATAAGCGGGATCACAATATGACCATCTTTCAGCTCGATCGCTACAACGAGATCATGGCAACGCGTTCAGCTCTGGCCGCACAGCTGGGATTGTCAGAAGAGTTTGTCAGAATTTTCCTCGAGCAATTGCACAAAGAGTCTATTCGCTCTCAGACCAGGGTGATGAAGCAGGTTCCGGGCGAGACGAACGATTAATCGCTTTTTCTGCTCAGCGCACCTTCGTTCTGAACATCCTCTTTTCGCCGATATAACCTTCGAGAATATCTCCTGTGCTCACCTTGCCAACTCCAGATGGCGTTCCGGTAAAAATGAAATCGCCGATCTTCAGCATCATGTATTGTGAGACGTATGCGATGATCTGATCAATGTTGAATATCATCTGCGAAGAGTCTCCGGATTGCACTGTCTCGCCATTCTTCTTCAGGCTGAACTGAATGGGAGCGGACAATTCAGACAATGGTATGAACTCGTCTGAGATCACTGCTGAGCCATCAAAGCCCTTGGCCTTTTCCCATGGCAGTCCTTTCTTCTTGAGTTCACTTTGCACATCGCGCGCAGTGAAATCAATGCCCAGTCCGACAGACGTATAATACCTCGGTGCAAATTCTTCGGTGATGTTCTTACCCAGTCGCTCAACACGATAAACGAGTTCCACTTCATAGTGTATATCGTCGCTCCACGCCGGTATCACAAACGGATTCGACTTGGGTAAAATGGCACTGTCGGGTTTGCAAAAAAATACCGGCTCCGTCGGAACCTCATTCTTCAGCTCCGCCGCATGCTCTGCGTAATTTCTGCCAATACAAATGATCTTCAATTTGAAATCCTCCTGTTTTGAAATCTACACTTTGTCATTTTCTCCCGTTAGCTTGCAGGTACATCATCTATCAAGCATTCATGATTAATTATAGAATGATACAATTATAGAATTATACAATGGGTTTTGCAGTAGTCTTGACCCCATTCTCCATGGACTCAATCAGCATCACATTGCCTCAGTCATTTCATTGAGTTCACGACTAAATCGTTCTCTGCATTTCAATCAGGTATTGAATTCAAAATGGAAAGATTGGTTATGAACCCGTTCTGTTATAATTCATTCTAATCATCTTCAGTTGAACGTTTACTTTCTCACCTCTCCATTTCCATACTCATCTATTTCTCCAATCGTTTAATTCTCCAATTCTCTAATTGTATAATTGTATAATTGTATAATTGTATAATTCCCTCTACCGATTCAACACAAACTCCACACTCACCCTTCTGTCCAGTTGTGAAGCTGAGGAAGAGTCTTGTTCACCTACAAAGCGCGTTACAAAACGATCATCGCGAAGGCCACTATTGGCAAGAAATTTCTTCACCGCCTTGGCTCTCTCCTGCGAGAGAATCAGGTTCTTCATTTCATCGCCGGTGTTGTCAGTGAATCCGGTAATGATGAGGTCGATGGAAGGATATCTCGCCAGAATATCAATGACTTCATTCAGCGCAAGCATGCCCGCGGCATTGATATCCGTGCTGCCGGTCGGGAAATAGATGTTTACGTATTGCGGCAGGTTCACCGGCATAGGTGAGCTGAGCGTTTCGCCCGATGGACGTGTAATCACCGGATCTGTACTGGCCAGAGGCGCGCCGTTGTAACGGATCAGTTCTACCACCATGCCCTTCAGATCGTCTATCTGATCTTGCAGTGCGAGATTGTTGCGCTCTTCATTTTGTCGCCACATAGCCATCTGGTCCTGTTGAAACGCGTAGAACTCTTGTCTGAGACTGCGCATTTCTTCCTGGTTGGCTTTCATCATATCCAGCATCTGCTGCAGATAGACATCGCTGCCTGCAACAGGAGCTATGGCAGCACCGCCCGGCAATTGTGAGCGGTCTTCTACCGACAGAAGTACAATGCCGGATGGATTTGATTTCGATATCGGAAGCATGGACTCACGGTCGTACGTCGTCCAGTCCTGCATGAGCTGATCGCGTGTCTGCTGATCGGTAAAAGTGGTCTCTGTTTCAGCCAGTGCCACGAGGTTATCTTCAGAATATTGCAGCACTTCGTTGCGGGCAAGCTGCTTGATATCTTTCATCTCGCGCAGGGTGAAGGCCGTGGCGAGTTCGTTCAGTTTTTTGTCGTCGTTCGTCGATTTCGCCCAGTCGGTTTTGCTCAGGTCAAGTTTTTCGAGATAAGCGAGTTTTTCATCGATCGCTGCCGAAAAACCTTCGAAGGGCTGAACTTCTTTGAAGTCGTAATACTTAACCGAACCTGAAACAATCTCGTTCATCTCGCGCACCATTTGTTTGCGCGGTTTGCGAAGAACCAGCTTGTTCTTCTCGCGTGCAATGTTCTGGTCGAGATACAGACTCAGCGATGCGTTGATCAGATCCTGCAACCTGTCCGACTGCTCCTGCTCAATGGGTTCGTAATAATTGATGATGATGCGCTGCTCAGTCGATTCGCGCAGGCGGAAATTTTCCATTCCCTTGCCCGTGGTGTCACCTTCAAATCGGTTAATGACGGTTACCTCCTGCGCAAACGCAGGAAGAACCATAGCGGTAAATATCACCGCCAAACCGCTTGTAAACAGCCTTCTCATCAACTGTTTCCAAAGGTAGAATCGTTGACTGGGTGCGGGTTTGCAAAGAATGTTAGCGCATCCTCTTTTTATGAACAGAGAATGAACAAA
>JBEAZL010000150.1:0-4379 GCA_041170085.1 Bacteroidota bacterium | reverse complement strand
TGGAAGTATGATAACGACCAAAGAGCTTTTGAGGGAGAATTCACTGGTGGCCTTCCCTCAGGAAAACACCGGTACTGGTATCGGAATGGCAATGTGAAAATGAAAGGCGGATATGAAGGCGGAGAGATGGAGGGATCCTGGCAGTATTACGACGAATCGGGAATAATCATTCTGGACGTGGAGTACAGGGCAGGAGAAGCAGTAGCCATCAACGGAAGGAAGATTAAACTTCCGAAGTCAGAAGCTGCCGAAAACGAGTAGTGAAATCTATGCCGGCGCTTGTAAAGAAATTAGTGAGTCCAGAGTCTGAAATTCGGGCGGTTGTGGAGTTGCCGGATTTTAATGTAGTTGAGGCAAATAATGCTTTCAGAAAACACTTTGAACTTTCCACTGCAGAGTTAAAAGGTATTGATTTTTTTTCTCTGTTTGATCCGAAGCCGGGTCAACGAAGTATTACTTCGGTTGTCAAAGGTCTTGCTCAAAGTTTTTTTGCTGTACTCGAAATGGAGCACGACACCGTGGAGTTTCAACTGGTACAGATACAGGACAGAAGACTTGTATTGTGCAGGCTCCACGTGAAAAAAACGAATCACACAGACAAATCCAACTTCACAAAATACAGGACAATACCTGAGGTTTCTCTTGAAAGTGTGGTGTACCTGAGCGATGGAAGAATCTCCAATTGCAACGATCAGTTCGTGAATCTTTTCGGGTATTCTTCAAGAAGTGAAATCATTGGAAGGGAGCTATCAGATTTCTTCACGCCCCAGGATATCAAGAGGGTTGATGCCAGAATAGAGATTTCGAACACGAACAAAATGGAGCTGCGGACCTTCGATCGCATTGGAAGGCCTGTATATGTTGAGGTAACAGGAAGTTATCTCGACACCGGCTCGCCGAACTCGAAGGTCTATGTGCTCATTGATGTTACATCCAGAAAGAAGGCTGAGCAGGCTCTGGAACAGAGCGTTCTGAGATTCAGAAACCTCCTTGAAAATTCACCGAACGCCGTGCTTATTCTGACAGAAGGTCGCGTGAGGTATGTGAACAGCGCAGCTGTAACGCTCCTGGGTTGTGATGACGAGGATGACCTGTATGACAAGGACTTCCTTCAATTCATTCCGGCTGTGTCAAGGGAGAATGTTGAAAATGATCTCAGGCAGATCAGACAGGGAGCTGATGTGGCCTATCGTGAAATTGAGATGGTAGATAACAGGGGCACCGATATTGGCGTGGGTATTAAGGCAAGCCTTACGGTGTACGACAATAAACCCTCCATTCAGGTTACGCTTAATAATATCAGTTTGAGAACCCAGCTGGTTCATGAACAGATGAGGGCAGAACTTGCCGAAGAGTTGAACAGCGTTCTGAAAAGGGAAATCAAGGAGCACACAAAGACGCAGAAGAAATTATCTGAACAGAAAGCAAAGCTTGAATCCATTTTCAACAGTACCGAAAACCTGATGATGATTACTGTTGACCGCCGTTATACGATAACAGCGATGAACAATAACTTCAGGTATTTCATGCGCGATTCGCTGGCGGAACAGCTGTCAGTGGGCGACGACATCTTCAGTAAGATGTACGCGCATCGGCACCAGGATTATTATCAGGGACAGCTCGACGTGTTCAGGCGTGCCTTTGAGGGCAGGCCGCAGCAGGTCGAGATTCCGTTAATAGGAGCCGGAGGTGTTGTACTCTGGTTGCAGGCCTTTTTGAACCCGGTCAACATCGGAGAGGAACTCGAAGAAGTGTCTTGCCTGATGTATGACACCACGGAAAGAAAGGAAATAGACAAGAGGGTGAGGGACTCGCTGAAGGAAAAAGAAATATTGCTGCAGGAAGTCCACCACAGGGTGAAGAACAATCTGCAGGTGATATCCAGTATCCTCAGCCTTCAGTCGAACTATGTAACTGACGAAAGGACCAAGGAAATACTTTGGGAGAGCCAGCAACGCATCAAGAGCATGTCTTTTGTGCACGAGACGCTTTACCGCACAGCAGATTTTTCGAGCATAGACTTTCATGAATATTTGCGGGCACTTGCATCAAATCTCCTCCACAGCTACAAGCCTACAGGTGTGGATGTTGATTTCAGGCAGAGCATTGATTCGATATCCATGCCGATTGACCAGGCCATACCGTGCGGCCTGATCGTAAATGAGCTCATCAGCAACTCGCTGAAGTATGCGTTCACGGGAAAGAAAAAAGGATCCCTTGAACTCTGCGTGAAGGATGAGGGCGAGAATATTTGTTTGCGTGTAACCGACGATGGAGTGGGGCTGCCGCAGGATTTCAAGTATGAGGAAAGCGAGTCTTTGGGAATCCAGCTGGTTTATACACTTTGTGAACAACTGGATGCCAAACTGGAGATACAGACAAAGAAGAATGGAGGGACAACGTTCCGCATTACATTTGGGAAACTGTGAACCCATTGAGTTCGCAATAACGTATACCACCTAAACTAAGGAAAATGTCGATCAATATTCTTGTTGTTGAAGACGAAAGCATCATCCGTAAGGACATTGAGCAAAGCCTGAAGAAGCTGGGTTATACTATCGTCGGACATGCTGACAGTGGTGAAAAGGCCATTGAGCTGGCGCCGACACTGAAGCCCGACATTATCCTCATGGATATCATGCTCAAGGGCAAGCTTACCGGTATTGAGGCTGCTGAGCAAATAAAGGCAAAGCAGGACATACCGGTCATCTATCTGACCGCTTACGCGGATAAAGCGACCCTGGATAAGGCGAAGATTACTGAGCCGCATGGCTATCTGCTCAAGCCCTTCAAGGAGGCCGATCTGAATACAGCCATTGAAATGGCCGTACATAAACACAAGAAGGAAGTTGAGTTAAAAGTCGAGAATGAGCTGCTCAGATCTCTGACGAACTATAAGAACAACGCCGAATATCTTTTTGTCAAGCACCACTCAAAACTGAATCGCCTTAGCCCCGGAGATATCTACTACGTGGAAGCGCTCAAGGATTATGTCATGATTTATACCCAGGAGCAGAAGTACACCATTCATGCTACCATGAAGGATGTGGAGAAGAAGTTACCGGCCAAGATATTTCAGCGTGTTCACCGTTCATTCATTGTGAACATGGATAAGATAGAATCCATCAGCGGAAGCAACGTAATCATTCAGGACCTCCGGCGCGAACTTCCGGTGGGTGGAAATTACCGGGATGAATTGGCGGAGCGCATCAATGTGCTCTGACAAAGTGTTCCATGTGAAAAAACAACATTGATCACCAGGTCTCTTTTTACCTCGACCATTGCCTATACTATTGGTAATGGCCTGCCCATGCTGGCAAGCCTGGTGCTGTTGCCTTTTTATACCGAGGCGTTTGATCCTGCTGAGTTTGGCATGCTGAGTCTGCTCATCAGCCTCACACTGTTTTTTTATCACTTCGTGAATGCTGCGATGGACAATTACATCAGTGTCCACTATCATTTTGAAAAAGACAATCCGCAAAGGTTAAAAGAGCTTATCGGCACGGTTCTCTGTGTTCAGCTGCTGGCCGGCGCAATCGTTTTGCTGGCGATGATTCCCGCAGGGCAATGGGTAATGGATTTATTCATGGGACCGGGATCCAGTGTTTACTACTGGAGCGGATTCATGTGTGTTGTAACGTCTGTGACCACATCAGTTCTGAGGGTCTATCAGAACGTGCAGATACAGGAGAAAAAGCCAAAGGGCTTCTTTCTGACCAGCCTTGCTTCCTCGGGCCTGATGGTTCTGCTGTGCCTGCTCTTTTTGAATGCTGACCCCGGTAATATCGACGGTCCGCTTGCCGGAAGAATGCTTGCCGGACTGTTGCTGGCCGCATATGTGATCATCAGAAGGCTCCCCATTAAGACCAATGTCGCGGTGATCAAAGGTTGGTTTTCTTTCTCCTGGCCCCTCGTGATTATGGGCGCCTCTACCTGGGTAATAGCCTATATCACACCATACATATTAAGTCACTATGTGCTGGCCTCGGAGGTGGGTTTGTACTCGCTTGTGCTCTCACTCATGCTGGGTCTCGACTTTTTCCAGAACGGTCTTGCTGCATCCATGTATCCTGTCATTTTTGGTGAGCGGGTGAAAAGAGGAGACATCACGTCCGATGAAAAAGGTTACCACCACATGTTCTCGATGATCAACCTGCTGGTGATAGGAATAAGCCTTCTTGTTCTGCCGGTTTTGGTATATGCGCTCGTCAGACAGGAGGAATATCACACAGCGCTTGTATGGCTACCGCTTTTCGCTGTTTCGTATGCGTGGCGCGGACCATTTAGTGTTGGATACAGTGTTGCGTTGTACAACAAGAATACCCGACTCCTGATGGAGAATGGCCTCATTGCCATGGCGATTCAGATCGCCCTGATCA
>JBEAZL010000149.1:0-3293 GCA_041170085.1 Bacteroidota bacterium | reverse complement strand
CGGATCACCTACCTGAACACTTGGAAGATCTTTCGCAGACTCTTCAGTCATGTCCTTGCTGGCAAATGAAGCGCCTTTAATACCGTCTTTTCCAGTAGCTGAACCGACGATGTACACGGGGTTACCTACGCCTCTGGCTTTGGATGAAATGATTCTGTCCTTGTGAACAATACCAACTGACATAGCATTGACCAGAGGGTTGCTCTGATAACTCTCATCGAAATAGGCCTCACCGGCCACAATGGGAATACCGAAGGCATTGCCATAGTCGCCAATTCCTTTTACGACACCGGCGAGAAGCCATTTTGTCCGTGGGTTATCCAGTTTGCCGAATCGCAATGAATTAAGCTGTGCAATGGGTCTGGCACCCATGGTGAAAATATCGCGGTTGATTCCACCCACACCAGTTGCAGCACCCTGATAAGGTTCGATAGCAGATGGATGATTGTGAGATTCGATCTTGAATGCACATCCGAGCCCGTCGCCAATGTCAACCAGCCCTGCATTTTCCTCCCCTGCCTTAACCAGCAGTTGCTCACCGTCTCGTGGAAGTGTCTTCAACCACTTTATTGAGTTCTTGTAGGAGCAGTGTTCGCTCCACATCACCGAGTAAACACACATTTCGGTGAAGTTGGGTGTTCTGCCCAGAATGGATTTGATCTTTTCAAATTCCTCTGGCAGCAATCCCATGTCTTTGGCTTCTTCCAGGGTGGCTTCACGCCTTGCTCTCTCGTTGGACATGCTGTAAGATGGCTTGTATTGATGAGCCGCGAAATTACGCCCCGAAAGGCCCTCATGAAAGCCTGATTTTCAACAATTTGAACAATTGTGGCTGCAGCCGGCACCCGCCTCTGAATGAAGGCACGTGCAAAGTCAGACAATCCTTAATTTGAAGACCATAATACCCTTTCCGCCAATGAACAGGGTGGCTGCTCGGTCACCTTTCGACTGTGGTATCTGGAATGTGATAACCTGCTTTTCGCTACCCGTGCTGATCAAACCCGGAATACTCTCGTTATTCACTCTGAGACTGGCCCTTCCCATCGATGAACTTGTATTGAAGTCAAAGGTGAGATTCTTGCCGGATCTGGCCCTGACCAGCCCTTCAAGAGGTTCTACACCTGAAATCTTGAGATTGAAAAATTGGGAATAGAAAACAGGCAATGCGGCAAACTCAGATCTGGACATATGGTTGTCTGATAGTTGCCATTTGGAGTCGTCCGGAAAATGTTGAAGTATAAAAGATGCCGGTGGTGACAGAAAGTAGTTTTCATCAAATTCTTTTATGTGCTCCTTTTCATCAAGGGAAAAGGAACTTGTTGCCCAGGTGGCATCACACAGGTACCACTGGTCATACAACCGCACGGCGTTCCAGCTGTGGTTGGATTCGTTGGGCATGACACCAATATGCCGGTAGTTTGTTTTTGCAAAGCCAATAATCACTTCGCATTCAATACCGGCATGTTCACACATGCGGTCGAGAAGTGAAGAATAGCCTGAGCAAACAGTTTTTCGCTTGCTTAGCACCTTTTCAGGATCTGTAACATAATAGTGGTCTTTGTACGAGATGTTTTCACTTATCCAGCGGAAAATCACCCGGAATTTTTCATGATCGGTCTGCAACTGTGAAACAAGGCCGAGGGTGATTTCACCTGAGCTCTTTCCCTTACCAGGTCGGAACGCGATGGCAATGGAATCGGCCCTGGAGTAATCGAAATTTCGCAGATCTTCAGACGACATGGTAACCTGTCCCGCTGACATTAGGGAGGCTGAAATTCCCAATAGGAAAAGGAGAACCCGGATCATGATGCGAAGAACGACTCTTTGTCCTAAGATATTCTATCGGGCATCTGGCAGTTTTGGAATTGTGATTTATTCAGAGAATTGGAATGAGCGTATTTCTCTGTGGAAAGCGGGTAGAATATCTTGGCCTGAAAATCAACATTACATGAAAAAGTATTTTCTCCTCTTTTCCCTGGTGATTGCTGTTACCGGCATTTCTTTCGGCCAATCCGCGGATGCCTCCACAGGCACGACCGAGGTTATGCCCACATATGCCCATGGGAGCGAAAGCGACATGATGACCTATATCATCAGGAATCTTAATCTCGACTGTGGGGATGCCTCTGATGTCAAGCCAGGTAAGGTATTCGTCGGGTTTACAGTTAATACCGGAGGAAAAGTTCAGGATGTTCATGTCAAGAGAAGCCTGCACAGTTGTATAGACCAGGCGGTACTGGAGGTAGTGAAAAAACTCGAATTCAATCCCGCCACAAAAGATGGAAAGCCAGTCAATGTTGAAATGGTCTTACCGGTTCAGATAGAACTGGATTGACGGTTGTCATACAGAATATGAAGCCCGGACTTGTCCGGGTTTTTTATTTGTGAAAATTCCTTAAAACGAAATTTTGTATAGGGGTTGATGATGTGTGCGATGTCATGGTATCAAACAACCCTTTTTACCATGAAACAAAATTTCAGATCATTTCATTCTTTGACTGTCATTCTTCTGATGACGGTTTCAATTGTATTCACTTCCTGTGATAAAAGACTCAACAAGGAAGGCTCAGGAGTAGTCATTTCACAGACCCGGAATCTGCAGGAGTTTTCCATGTTGGATGTAGATGGTTCATATGACATCCGTTATCACGAGTCTGAAGAATCCTTTGTCGAGATTACCACCGATGACAACATCATGCCCCTTGTGAAAACCTATGTGCAGGAAGGCGTGCTTTTTATCGAGATGGATGATCAGTATCATCATTACGACTGGACACAGATGACCTTGCATATTTATCACAGCGGAGTCAACCACGTTCAGTTGAACGGCGATATCCAGTTTACGGCTATGGATACCATCACCACCAACTCATTTCGCCTGGATCACAACGGAAAGGGTCTTGCAAAGATTCTTTTTCAGGGAAATGATCTCCGGGTAGGAATTGATGGCTCAGCTGATATAACTGCCGACGGCTCCGCGCAGTTGGCCGAGTATCACATCAATGGCAATGGCAAGATCGAAGCATTAGGATTGCACGCTTATGACGCGGTCGCTGATATAAAAGGACGCGGTGATATTTATCTGCATTGTGACCATCATCTTACTGCCATCATATCAGGTATGGGCGATATCCGATATACAGGAAGTCCATCCGTCACAACGGATATTGAGGGTAGCGGCGAGGTCGGTCCATATTGACATGGTTGAACGAGATAGTGAAGGTCGTATGAGTTAATCATGCGGCCTTCTTTGCTTTGAACCTGTACTGCAATGTTCTCAAGATAATCCGGGA
>JBEAZL010000148.1:0-6551 GCA_041170085.1 Bacteroidota bacterium | reverse complement strand
GGAAGAGAAAGAGGAAGAGAGGAAGACAGAGAGAGGAAGACAGGGAGAGGAAGAGAAAGACAGAGAGAAGCCCCGAATTCAAAATTGTAGAAAAAAACGCTACCTCCTATTCAAGCTCTCCCGAAGCTCCCAGACCGAAGAGGGCAAAGTCATAACGCACAGGGTCTGTTGGATCGAGCTTACGGAGTTCCAAATCCAACTCATCAACGGCCAGGGCATCATTCTGTTTTCGACGGAGCAACTTCAGCTTTCTCGAGATATTTCCGGTATGCACATCAAGCGGCACTGAGAGCATGGACGGTGAAATGTTCTGCCAAATCCCAAAATCAACTCCCCGATTATCCTGTCTTACCATCCAGCGGAGGAACATGTTGATTCTTTTGGCAGCGGAACCGGCAGAAGGATCGGCAACATGTTTTCTCATATGCGGTCTGTGCTTTCCGCTCAGCAGTATCTCCCTGAAAAATTGAATGGCATGAGCCGCCTTACCTCCTTCGGCAAAGCCCGCCTGAAATACAGGTTCCAAACCGCCGTGTTCATGGTACAGATATCGGAGACAAAGCACATAATCAGTCAAATCCTGCCCGTTGAACGTGCGGTGAACGAAACGATCCAGACGTTTCAGCTCTGAGGCAGATGCATCTTTGACAAAATCATATGGAGCGCGATCCATGGTGTCCATCATTACGTTCGCACTCCTGAGTATGGATTTCCGGTTTCCCCAGGCGATTGTCGCCGTCAGAAGTCCTGAAATTTCAATATCCTCCCTGCGTTGAAAGGAATGAGGCACGGAAATAGGATCTTCCTCAATGAAGGCCGGAGTATTGTACCTGTCGGCCATTTCATCCAGAAATTCGCGGAGCTCTGCTTTTGTCAACCTTCCTTTCACCCCGCTAAGGAACAACTCCGGGTCCTTCCGGCTGGTGCATGTTCAAAATTCCACACAACATCCCTCCCGACGGGGCGTTTCAGGTTGATTGATACAGTTCAGGGGAAGAGTGATAAATCAGCTTAAATTTGTCGGAAGAATATGAAGTTTGTACACCCGGAAATACTTTGGGCCCTTACGGCGCTGTCAATTCCGATCATCGTTCACCTCTTCAATTTCAGGAAGTTTCGACGCGTTGATTTCCCGAGTATCGCTTTCCTGAAAGAGATCCGTCAGGAGACCAAGAGCAAATCCCGCCTGAAACACCTGCTCATCCTGTTCAGCCGTCTTCTTGCGTTAAGCGCTATCATTCTCGCTTTTGCCCAGCCTTATTTTCCGCGAAATGCGGCCTCGGCAATACCCGGCCAGAAAGCGGTAGCGATTTACATCGACAATTCTTTCAGCACGCAAGGATCAACTGAGAGCGGTCCGGTCCTTGAAATCTCCAAGAGCAAGGCCATTGAGGTGGTTAATGCCTACAATGCCACAGACCGTTTTCTGCTGCTGACTAATGATTTTGAAGGACGCCACCAGCGTTTGGTTGGGCGGGAAGAGATCATTCCGATGATACAGGAGATTGGATACTCTCCGGCCACCAGAACCATGTCGGAGGTATTTGCGAAACAAAGGGACCTGCTGAACAATTCAGGCCTTACCTCGAAATCAGCCTACCATTTCACCGACCTTCAGAAAAGTTCAATCGATCCAGAGCAGATAGCCAACGATACTTCGATAGCTGTGCGCATAGTTCCCAGTCTCGCCGCTGCAGCCGAGAACCTTTACATTGATTCTGCGTGGTTCGACACACCGGTCAGACTCATGAATCAACCGGAAACACTGAACATCCGTGTTGTGAATACAGGCGATTCAAGGCGGGAAAATGTGCCGGTCAGTCTTCGCATTAATGGACAGGTCAAGATGGTTTCTGCCGCAACAGTTGATGCCAAAGGCAGTTCCGTTGTACCTCTTACCTATGCCAACACTGAGCCCGGATTTAAGCATGCACAGGTTTCGCTGGAAGATTACCCGCTGGTTTTTGACAATGTCCTTTTTCTCGCTTATCAGGTTCAGGAAAGGGCGACCGTTCTGAATATCAGAGCAAGTCAGACGCCTCTCCCCGATCCGGTTGAGACTTTGTTTTCCGATGATCCATCGGTGGTGCTGCAGACCGTTGGTGAAGGATCTGTCGACTATGGTACACTCGGCTCGCGCAATCTGATCGTGCTGAATCAAATTAAAACACCCGGAAGCGGACTGGTGACAGAATTGAAAAAATTCGTTGAAAGCGGCGGTAGCCTGCTCATCATTCCATCTGCAGAATCCGACATCAATGCATATAATCAACTGTTGTCTGCCTTTAACCTGGGATCTGTGACGGGTTGGGATGCAAATCCAACCAAAGTGACCGGTGTAAATGAAGAGCACTATTTGCTGAGGAATGTGATTTCTGAGATCAAGGGAAATGTTGATCTGCCTGTTGTTCAGAGTATGCTGAGCATCGAACGCAACCCCGGATCGATGTCAGAGGCCGTACTGACTACCCTGAGCGGTAAACCTTTCTTCCTGGCCTCCCCGGCAGGACGCGGAAGGGTATACATGTCTGCGGTTTCCCTGAATCCGGAAGAGTCAACACTCACGAGCAACTGGTTTTTCCCTGCAGCACTGGTCAGGGTTGCTGAGTACAGTCAGCCAGCGTCAGAGCTCACCTATCAGCTCGGCTCTGATGAGCCTGTGCTGCTTCGGAACGTGTCGCTGCATGCTGAAGAAACCTTCCGTTTCCGCAACATCGAAAGCAGCGAAGAGGTTATTCCTGAACACCGCACCATCGGCGGTAATACTTATGTCTATTTGCCTGATAACATCAAGGAAGCGGGCAATTACGAGATATCGCTCGGAACCAATGCTGCAGGAGTGGCCGCGTTGAATTTCGCTCATGAAGAATCAGATACCAGAGTGATTACCGAAGAGGAATTGAGCGCCTCTTTTGAATCACTGGGTATGTTCAATTTTGCTGCCATTGATGGCACCACCGAGAATATCGGCAAATTAGCCACTGAAAACACGGAGGAGAAAAAACACTGGTACACGTTCATTGTACTCAGCCTCATTTTCCTCGCCATTGAAGTATTGCTCATCAAATTCTGGAGATGATGAAAACCCTGATCAAGTCAGTTACCATTCTGGATAAACGCTCTCCCCATCACGGCAAAAAGCGCGATGTTCTTATCGAGAAGGGACGGATAACCGACATTGCCTCAACAATTTCAAATGCCAAAGGCAGGGTAATTCAGGACAAAGAACTCTACCTGTCTCCGGGATGGATTGATATGCAGGCTGATTTCGCTGATCCGGGATATGAATTTCGCGAAGAACTATATTCAGGAACCAGGGCAGCAAGAGCCGGTGGATTTACTAGAGTGGTTTTGCTTCCTTCTGTTCTGCCTGTTGCGGATACCAAGGGTGCAATAGAATACCTGACCAGACGATCACCTCTGAATGGCGTTCACCTGCTTCCTGCCGGTGCCTTATCGGAGCAAATGCAAGGAAAACAAATGGCAGAGCTCTTCGACATGCACCTTAGCGGAGCTGTGGCATTTACAGATGGCAAAGAGTCGGTCGGAACAGAACTCCTGGTTCGATCACTTGAATACACCAGAAATTTCGATGGACTCGTCATCACCTTCCCTCTGGATAAAGGTGTAAATCCAAAGGGCCAAATGCACGAAGGAAAAACGAGTGTATCCATGGGGGTTAAAGGTCTCCCGGGGTTATCCGAAGAAATACGCATCAGTCGCGACCTTGATTTGCTTCGCTACGCGGGCGGTCGTCTGCATATCTCACTCATCAGTTCTGCACGCAGTGTTCAACTGATCCGTCAGGCTAAAAAGGAAGGGCTGAATGTCACCTGTGGCATTGCTGCGCATCAACTGAGTTTTACTGATGCTGATATGGCGGGCTTCGATTCTAACCTCAAGGTGCTGCCACCTTTCAGGGAAAACTCCGACATCAAGGCGATCATAGAAGGGTTGAAAGACGGAACCATAGACGTTATATGCAGTGATCATTCACCGTATGACACAGAACATAAGAAGCGTGAGTTTGAGGATGCTTCTTTCGGCATCAGTGGTATTCAAACTGCTTTCAATGCCATTCTCTCTTCAGCCAAAGGCCTGCCAGTTGAAAGAATCGCAGATGCATTAAGTACAAGACCCGCGGGTATCCTGAAAGTTGATTTACCTGTCATAGATAAGGGCGCCGATGCTGAGCTGACCTTGTTCTCTACACATGGTCAGACAGAATTCACAGATAAGACATGGATGAGCCGCTCGCGCAATTCACCGTTCTTCAACACCACCATGCCCGGTCGTGTTATAGAAGTATTCACTAAGGATTAATCACGCCTGACCCTGAGGTCCGCCGAAACCAACCGGTAGCATAGCCTCCGGACCTGACACGTCCTGAATCTTGCCATGCTGACCTTCATACTTTGAAATATTCTCGGCAAGGGCCTTCATCAATCGCTTGGCGTGCTGCGGTGTAAGAATCACGCGGGATTTAACTCTGGCCTTTGGCACTCCCGGCATTACCCTTACAAAGTCCACCACGAATTCAGAAGGTGAATGTGATATGATAGCGAGATTAGAGTATACACCCTGAGCAACTTCTTCGTTGAGCTCGATATTGATCTGTGGTTGTTTTTTATTGTCTTCCATTTCAGGTTAGTGTTATTATGTGTTCACAGGATCGGCATGAGCTCTCGCAATGAACGCAAAGTGTATGTTGGTGTAAAGTTATGACGTGATTCAGTGGTGGCAAGCCAGGCCTGATGCATTCCGTAATCACGGGCGCCCAGTATATCTGCTTCCCAGTCGTCGCCGATCATGAGAGACACTTCGGGTGAGGCACCGGTGCGTTGCATGGCATGATCAAATATTCCTTTGTGTGGCTTCCGTATTCCGCAATCCTCACTGTTGATGATTTCTGTGAAATGTCCGTTCAGTCCGCCGGCCTCCATCTTCAGCCCCTGCACCTCGCTGAAGCCATTGGTGATGATATGCAAATCGTAGCGCCCTCTGAGGTATTCCAGTAATTCGCGCGCACCATCCATCAGCAGAGGTTGTCGCGGACATATATGCATAAAATCATCTGCGAATTCCTGAAGCCATGATGGATTCTCTATTCCGATGTCTGCAAATGAGTATTCGAAGCGCACCAGTCTGAGTACGTTCTTTTCAATTTGTCCGTTGCGATACAACGCCCATACCTTCTCATTGTGATACCAGTATTTCCTTAGGAATGATTCGAAGAGATCTGCGCTGCCATCACCCGGCTGGTATTTTTCCCATAGAATCTGCAGGGTATTCCTTGAGTTTCCATGGAGATCCCACAGGGTACCATCCAGATCAAAAAAAAGATGTTGGTATGTCGTTTTCAATACAGGACCATTTTACCGGCATAGGCCAGAGAAGTGAGCACAAGAGACCAAAAGAAAAATCCGGCGATCATCAGTGGCAAAGCGTTTTGATCATGACGATAAAACTTAGCTGCCACGAGAGAGGCTACAGGTACAGAAATCAATCCCGAAATAAGCATGAGACCCTTGATACCATACTTCCATTTCATGCGTATGATTCTGCGGCGCAATGGAGTAAATATTCTTTTGTTTTTTCCAAGATGATGCGCAAACCAGTTAAAGATGTACTCACCGAAATGAAAAAAAATGAAGGTTCCGAGAGCTGCACCACTTGAGGTAACGAGCACTGTTTCAAGCCATGACCAGTGTTCAGAGCCCAGGCTCCATTCCTGATTGAAGATCATGACAAAAGGGGTAACCAGAAATTTTCCAATGGCAGCCAGCCACCAGAACATGACCCGCATGAAATATTCAAGCATCAGTCCTTCCTCCCGAATGCAAGATCACCCGCATCCCCAAGGCCGGGAACAATGTATGATTGTGCGGTCAGTTCCTTATCCACAGCTCCGGTCCAGTATGTGGTACCTTCCGGCATCTTGCTCCGGACATGGTTGATTCCGGTATCGCTGCAGATAACTGAAGCAATATGAACACGCGCCGGAATGCCCTTAGCTAGCAGACGCTTGTACACTACTTCTATCGAAGAACCTGTTGCAATCATGGGATCGGCAATGATGACCTGCTTTCCGTCGAGATTAGGACTTCCGACATAGTCAACTTCTATCTCGAAATCGCCACCCTTATGGTGTCGGCGATAAGCAGTTACAAAAGCGCAATCACTCTGATCGAAAAAATCGAGAAAGCCCTGATGAAAAGGCAGGCCCGCTCTGAGTATGGTACACAGAACGGGGGGCTCGACAGGCACCGACATTTCAGTTTCACCCAAAGGAGTGGTAACACTCACCTGATGGAACTGGATATGCTTTGAGATTTCGTAGGCCATGATCTGTCCTATGCGCCTGAGGTTATTTCGAAACCTTGCGCGGTCTTTCTGGATGTTCACGTCCCTGAGCTCAAGCAGGAACTGATTGAATACTGAATTGTGATGACTTAGTTCGTGAATCATATGCTCATTGATGCCTTAAAGGTAGAACATCGGGGCAGGCTCCGGAGGATTTAAACAAAAATTATCAGCTCGCGCGGCTCACA
>JBEAZL010000147.1:0-3671 GCA_041170085.1 Bacteroidota bacterium | reverse complement strand
TCGAAAATGCCCAGGACCGTAACCTGAGTCCAAACGTTACCTACCTGACACCCATGCAGGAGCGCAGTTACAATCTCCGCATATCTGCAAACTTCTAAACGAACACGACCATGAAAAAACTACGATATATCGCTCTTTCTCTGGTGGTGGTGCTCACCTCCGGCTGTGAAAAGTTTCTCGACTATCCTCCTGAGGGAGCCATTCTGGCCGAGGATGCACTGAATACTCCTGACGATATGCAGCGACTTCTCAACTCCTGCTACGATGTTCTGGCTAACGTATTTGATGGTAGCTATCAGAATATGGCTGAGTTGATGAGCGACAATCTCGCATATCCAACCGGTTTGGATTTCCAGGCCATTTATAACAGGGAGACCAATTTCTTCACGCCTTATACAGGCGGTGTTTATGCTGACTTCTACTACACCATTTACCGTTGCAATACTCTTCTGGTGAACTTCGACCTGATCGAGGGTCTGAGTGATGCTGAACGTCAGAGAATGGAGGCCGAGGCCCGATTTATCCGCGCCCTGTGTCATTATTATGTAGCCATGATCTGGTCGCAGCCTTACGGATATTCTGATGACAACTCACACCTGAGCATTGTGATCCGCGATGAGCCATCCAATGAGCCATTGGCAAGAAGCAGCTGTGCCGATGTATTCGGATTCATCCTGACCGATCTGCAGTATGCATACGATAATCTTCCTGTTTCCAATGGTGTATATGCAAGCAAGTATGCCGCTGCAGGACTGCAAAGCATGGTTCATTTCCAGATGCACAATTATCAGGAAGCCGCAGATAAGGCCTCTGAAGTTTTGACCTCAGGTGCCATTACCTTCAATGAAGAAAGCATCGATCACTTCCCTTCCAATGATACCCTGTTTACAGCCTTTATCAATCAGGAAACTGCTTTTGGGATTGTGAGCTTTCAGAATGATGTGCGTACAGAAGATCTGATTGGTAACTATAACAGCTCAGGCGCTCTGCCACCGGCACTTACCCTGAGTACAGATTTTGTGAACCTGATGAATTCAAGTGGCGGAGACGCGCGCAGCAGTTGGGTGGATCAGGATGGATCTGCTTATCTGTGCAACAAATACGCGGGCAAGACCATATTTAACATCCCTATCATCTACGCGACTGAGCTCAAACTCATCAGGGCAGAAAGCCTTGCGGAGATTAATGGCGATCTGGGTGTTGCGATTGCAGACATCAACGACATCCGCACCCGTGCTTTTGGCGAGGGAGTGAATCCGCTTTCAGAAAGCTCATCTGCTTCAGAAGTCATTGAAGCTGCCAGAGATGAATACCGCAAGGAAACTGTGGCAGAGGGAAAATGGGTACTTCAGCTCAAGCGTATCGGTGCTCAGGGCGAAGACGTAAGCATCCGCAATGCCCCCTGGAATTGTCCGGGAATGGCTCTTCAGTTTCCGAACAGCGAATTCACAGGAGCCTCATTTGTAGGTAACCCGGAAGGGGGCTGTCAGTAATAATTGTATTTATTCAGAACTTTGGATATATGAAAAAGATAGTATTTCAGGGATTGGTCTTAGCAGGAACAGTGATGTTCCTCAGCGCCTGCAAGCCTGATATTGAAGGAGAGATTGGCGCCCCAAGGGATGTCTACAAGGGCATGCACGGTGACTGGGAACTTACCAGATTCATTCAGCAAGACCCAAACAACCCTGTTTTGGAGGAAAGGGATCTGAGCGAGTTTTATATCTCTGATGGTGTTGAACCTATGAAACTGAATCTCAATACTGATGATCAGACATACGGAGTAACCATTACCCAGGGAAAGAATTTCTTCGGCGAGGGCGGTACGTGGGACGTCGATAACCGCGAGGCTCCTTCTGAGGTGTACCTGTATAGTGCCACCGATACCGTGACTCTGATTCTGGGAAGCATGGTACTTCCCTACTCCGAAGAAATGACCCTCGAATACGAAAGGTCTTGTTCTGATGGATTTAAGCACAGTGTTTACAAGTTTAACTTCAAGAGGTCTGAATAATCATGAAACGCATCTTAACTCTCATTCTGGCAGTTTCTCTTTCAGGTTTTGCTCTGGGGCAGGCGGCTTTTGTGCTGCCCTCTCCTACCAATGCCAATGATTCACTGACCATATACATTGATCTGAATCAGAGTGTGAACGGCACTCAGAATAATGCACTGAAAGCCCATTTGCAGGGCCACCCTGAATATCAGGATTCAGTCTATCTGTGGTCCTGGGCGCCGGCCGGCCCGGTATGTGGCAACGGCGAGTGGAACAACAGCAACGAATGCATGAAGCTCACCAGAGTCAATGGACTGCTTTATTCCATCAAGATTAAGCCCCTTGATTTTTATGGCGTAACTGCCCTGCAATTGTTCCAGAACGGAATCTCATGTCTTGCCAAACTCGACGATGGCAAACAGTTCGAAGATGAAGGTATCGGTGAATCCAAGAGCGAAGACTTCCACATCGATATTGTACCCGCATTGTGTGAAGAGAAGTTCTGCTTTTTCCCGGAAGCAGCAAAACTTGACGACTTTCTGAGTATTACCTACGACAACAATCAGGAGGCTGTGGCTGAACTCCAGAACATGGGAACCAGCGATTGCTATATCTACCTCAGTGCCAAGACAGGTCCTTTTACTTCGTATCCGATTGCCCCTCAGGCCGAAGTTGTAAACCATCCGGAACTACAGATGAAACCAGTGCCCGGGAGCGACGGTTTGTTCCGTATCACTTTCATACCCAGCGACCTGTTTACTGCTGTGCCTGCAGACGAAGAAATAGAGACAATCATTTACTATGTCATACGTCCAGGTTATCTGTATCCCGGTCAGCCGCCTAACCTGGTTTATGTCCCTCTGAATTGCGAGTAAGATCACCGGTCTGTCGGGTAGACTGACCACGTTTCATACGGACAGAACTCCGGATGCCAGAGTGAATAGTGCTTTTTGGCGGAAAAGAACAGGAAGGGAATGCTGAGTCCAACACCAGCTGCACCAATCAGCACGTTCTGGTTATAATTGGATACATTGAAATCCTGTTTTCTGAGAATCGTCATCTGAGGAGATAATACCATGTAGAGTATTCCGGTTGACAGCAATACGCCACCAACCGTGATGAATGGCCTGCGGTGCTTGGGGAGATACCACAAGTCTTCGACCATGTCTTCGGGAATATCTATCGATACCGGATCATCGTAGCTGATGCTACTTGAAGTTTCCACTCCAAACTCAGATTTATACAGGTCTTCACTTCGCATATCAAACATCAAAACTCCATTCCTGACGCCTGTCACTTCTCCGCGGAGAGTCCTGTAAACAACTGATGTCTCCGGATCGGCCAGCGAATCCCTGAGGTCAATTTTTACAGGATAGTTGAAGGGGATATAACTCGCTTTGTCTGTCCAGTTCGATATGAGCATGAATTCTTTTCTAGTTCCCGTAACCGATATTTGACTCATATGCATTGACGGCAGGAAAGACTTTCGCACATAGTAAAGAGTAACTTTTCCATCCTGCAATACCATCGTGGAATCTTGCAGAGTCTGAATCTTCATCTGGTGTTGCGCAGTAGTTCCGTCGGCCAGTTTAGCATTGATTTCCAGTTCGCCATCCCGTACTTGCCAGTTTCCTGTCTCATAGAAAGACTCCGAAAAAGTTGGTCGCATGAACAC
>JBEAZL010000146.1:0-2617 GCA_041170085.1 Bacteroidota bacterium | reverse complement strand
TGAACCATCCGAGCACTCCAAAATGTACACCCATCCTTTCATGTTTCACACTTCATGTTACAATTTTTCAGGTTGTTCTGAATTTTGCTACGGGTTAGGCGGTGGAAGAAATCTAAAGTATAGTAAGCTCAAATATACCATGTGATTGTTATTCTTGGGATCAGATGCCTGAGCGGAGCCGAAGGGTGTATTTCAGCTCTAATTGGATTCGATGACCCGGTGCCTGCGATGGCCTGAGGTTCTCGAAGGCAGCGGAGCCGAAGGCACCGGAGGCGAGATGCTTTTGCTCACTGTATTCGGATGGCTTCGACTCCGCTTGGTTCGACAGGCTCACCACGGCTCAGCCACCGAAATGTCGTTTCATTCTGGAAGTCTTTGTTCCGCTCAGCCACCGACATGTTGTTGGGGACTTCGCGGAAACAGCAGACAGACAGCTGCGTGCAGCTGACCGTCTGCTGTATTGTCGACTATGAACTCAATCGTGTATCACTTACCTCTTCACCAACATTTGTGAAATGTCCGATCGTTCGCCCACTATCCGACACAGATATGTGCCGGCCAGAAGCTGTCCGAGTTCATTTTCATTCAGCATGATGTATGTGTCGCCAACGGTCATCTCGAGGAAGTAAATCAGCTGTCCGGTGGAATTATATATCTCAATCCGCACGCGCTCTCCTTTGGAGAAATTCTTCAGATCTAACTTCAATTCATCGGTAAATGGATTGGGATAAGCAAAGTCGTTATCTATGAGCTCTTCTTCCTCCTCGATATATACTGACCCGCCGGTGTTGTCTTCAAAGCTGGTGAAGTCGCTGATGACGCCATAGCAAAGGCTGACACCGATAATGTCTTCCTGTATCTCCGCCTGCTCAGCCGCATCAAAACTCTGATAGTAGAGATTCTGAAGGCTCTTGATTTTCTGGTCTGCCCACATGCGCGAGATGAAATGATACTCAGGTGTCTCCTCTCCGCTGAGCACGATCTCATAGTTGTATTCAACCGGCATGCCAAAGGCATCTCCGCTCAGTGTCATGCTCACGGTATCGGCGTGGGGATATCGGCCAAACACGCGCAATTGCTGACCGAGATAGAGGTTTTGCAGTGGTTGCGGATAAACCTCGAACACCATCGGTGGATCAAAGGTGATCTGTGGGTTCAACAACACCGGGTTTTGTATAAGAAGGTAAAACTCGCTGATCACCTGACTTACCTGATTGTTGGCGACATTGGTGTAAAGCCCGTTGTTTTCAATGGCCAGCAGGTTCAGCAACTGTTCGTTGATGTAGTCTCCTATGCCAAATGAGAACAGTGTCAGATCTGGCGAATACATGGCTTTCTGTGTTTGCACCATGTTGAGTATGGACGCTGTGCTGTAGTCTGAGTTGGCCAGTCCGTCGGTAAAGAATATCATGATGTGCGCTGTGCTCTGATCGGCTCCGCTGTATTGGCTTATGCCGGTGGACAATGCGCCGTAGATGTTAGTGGAACCGCTCGCGTAGAGTGCGGCAATAGCATTAAGAGCTGTGTTTTTATTGGCTGTGGTATAGGGAACGTGATCAGGAAATACGGAATTCACTCCTGTGGAGAAGTACACAATGTTGAACATATCACCAGCGTTGAGATTGTTCACGATGAAGGAGGCAGCCTCTTTTGCCTGCTGCATCTTAATTCCATCCATGCTTCCGCTTCTGTCAATGACCAGACTGAAGACCTTGGGCATTACGACTATATCTTCATTCAGCGCGGGTTCTACAATGAGCCCGAGAAACCCCCGGCTAATGGTATCACAGCCCGCTTCTTCGAATGCAGTGGTGTAGGTACTATAGGAAAAGATGCCCAGATCGTCCGACGAGAATTCGATATCCAGTTGGTAATTGTCGGACAGCGACAGATTATTCTGTGAAATTTCGAAGTAGGTGTGATCCGTTGAGCTGAAGATGTTCTGCTCAGTCATGCTGGATATCATTTCGATGATTTCACGCTGTGTGTAGAGATCGACAGACATAAAGAAGTTGGTGTATTCGAAGTATCCAAGGGCTGAATGGTCCAGGGGATAAATGAAATTGGATACTCCCAGCTGATAGGGCATCATGAATACATAGGTAAGTTCAATGACGATATCTTCTCCGGCTGCTATAGGATTAGCAAAGGTGAAATAGAAGGGATTGGAACCCATAAATGCATTTAGGGAGAAGTTTTCATTGCCACCACCCTCGCCGGGCATAATGGTGTCCTGCGGTTGTGCAGAGAAGTCTGCCTCATACCACGTATCGTTGATATGCCAACGAAGGTCTATGGGCGAAGCTCCTTCATTCAGCGGGAATCCGAATCGGGGATCATAAACATTGCTGAACTGATTGTGATATTTCTGCCGGGTTTTAACCTGTACAATCTGATCGTGTATCGTCACCCAGGAACTGTCGTACACGAGATCCAGATACTCTTCATTCGCCGCATTTTTGATGAGAATTCCGGTTGCTCCGGTTTCGTTCAGGCATAGCAATGCCAGTACCACTAAGGCTAGTATTTTTTTCATGGGATTATGGGTTAAAGGCCAACCGTGATACCCGGTGTAGTAATAAATACCCTACCGGGGGGGGGGGGCTATGGTGAAATG
>JBEAZL010000145.1:0-5690 GCA_041170085.1 Bacteroidota bacterium | reverse complement strand
GGAGTGTTCTTCATATTCTGCAGACATTACAGGACGTCGGTTTGGGCTATATCACCCTCGGTCAGCACAGTACCACTCTTAGCGGTGGAGAGGCACAGCGGGTAAAACTTGCAACTGAACTGGGAAAAAGGGACACAGGCAACACCCTGTATATTCTCGACGAACCTACTACAGGACTTCACTTTCAGGATGTGAGCATGCTGATTTCAGTTCTCAATCGTCTGGTTGATCGCGGAAACACGGTGCTGGTCATTGAACATAACATGGACATGATCAAGGTAGCTGACTATATCATAGACCTTGGGCCGGAAGGCGGCGCCGGTGGGGGTTCAATTGTAGCTGAAGGCACACCTGAGGAGATTGCCCGGGTGAAAGGAAGCTGGACAGGGAAATATCTGAAAGCAGAGCTTAGCTGATTACAGCAAGATGTCAGCGATTGCTTTCTCAGGATCGGGCGCACTGAAAACATAGTTACCGGCTACCAATACATCGGCTCCTGCATCCACCAGTTTCCGGTAGTTGTCCTTCCCTACTCCGCCATCTACTTCTATCAGAAAATCTGCATTTGACTGAGTTCTCATTTCGCGCAACTCACTCACCTTGGTGTACGTGTTTTCAATAAAGGCCTGACCTCCGAAACCAGGGTTTACGCTCATCACAAGAACCAGATCGACATCCTGAAGAACATCCCTGAGCATGTGAACGGGAGTATGAGGATTCAGCGCCACACCGGCTTTCATGCCTTCTTTCCTGATGGCATGCAGAGTTCTGTGTAAATGAGTACTTGCCTCGTAGTGTACAGTAAGGACATCGGCTCCGGCCTCCCTGAAAGCGGTGATGTATTTCTCAGGTTCAACGATCATGAGATGAACATCAAAGGGTTTGGTGGCGTGCTTGCGAATTGCCTTGATTACAGGCATTCCGAAGGTAATATTGGGGACAAATCGCCCATCCATTACGTCAATATGGAACCACTGCGCACCGCTTCGGTTAATCATCTCAACATCGCGTTGAAGATTAGCGAAATCTGCAGAAAGAACGCTTGGAGCTATGATATGCGACATGGTGAATCTTTGTGCAAAGCTAAGCACCTCACCTCGGGTTCATGCATCATGTATCTTTGGTAAAGTGAAAATAATCGGAATCACAGGCGGAATAGGCTCCGGCAAATCGACCATTTGCAGGGTTTTTAAGTCATGGGGAGTACCTGTATTTGATGCCGACACTGTGGCGCGATCAGCTTACATGAATCCGACCATTCAGCAGAATGTTATTGCGTTGCTGGGCTCCGAGGCATACCGAAATGAAAAACCTGATTTCGCATTCATCTCATCCATAGTGTTCGGTAAACCCGAAAAGCTGAAATCGCTCGAATCGATCATTCATCCCTGGGTTTCCGATGCCTTTCAGAAATGGATTTCAATTCAGCGTACGCCATACGTCATTCGTGAAGCAGCCATTCTGATAGAGAGCGGTGCCTATAAGGACTGTTCTGAAGTAGTTGCTGTAGTGGCTCCCGTTGAACTCAGGCTGAAATGGGTAAAGGCACGGAACAACTGGTCTGAAGCTCAAATAAAAGAAAGGATGTCACGCCAGTTGAGCGATGAAGAAAGATCTCATTACGCAACCAGATTACTGATCAACAATAATGAAAAACTCCTGACACCGGTCTTGTGGGACTGGCATCAGGAGTGGTCCGTTTAAATTCTGATTAGTTCGATTTCAGGATTGGCTCACTTGCCATCCAGCGCTGTTCAGAGAGTATACGTATGATATATGCTCCCGAAGGCAATGCACGTGTGTCTATCCTCAGACTCTTTTCAAGAGTGCCTTCATGAATGATTCTACCGGTGAGGTCGAGAATCTCAAATACCTCATTTCCCTGAAGTTCCTCTGACTGAATCATCACGAAATCGTTACAGGGATTAGGATAAAGGAAAAGGTCGCCGGAGTTTACTGACTCTTCTTCCACACCGATACAAACTTCAACTGTCATAATGATGACATCCATATCAGAACAACCGTCGTCTGTGGTGGCAGTCAGAAATATAGCCGATACACCTTCGCCGTATTCTTCTGTGTAGACAGTCAGGTCTTGTTCTTCAGAACCGTCGTTCCACAGGTAGTTTACGCCTTCAGGCCCCTCTACCAGGAGAGTATCGCCCAGGCAAAGTGTTGTATCCGGTCCCAGATCTATCTCGTATTCGTCCAGAGAGCCGATGAAGACTTCTTCCTGATAGTGACAACCGCGACTGTCGTAGACATGAACTATGTAGGTACCAAGGATAGCGTTGCTCAGGGTCTGTCCTTCGCCGCCAAAAGTTCCGGGTCCGTCGTAGTTGTATGTATAACCGGGGGTACCTCCTGCCGCATCCACAGATATCACACCATTGCCCGAGAATGGACAGGTTGCGTCGGTGGTCTCAACAGATACATCCCATGGTTCCGGTAAGCCGATAGAGTAGGTTCCCTGAAATACGTTTCCACAGGTGGTTGTTGCGGTCAGAGAATAATCTCCCGGTAACAGGTTGAACACAAAGTGATCCGTGGAGAAATAACCGTTTGGTCCGGTCCATACACATGAGAAATTCGAACCAGCTCCAAGAACTGATGGAAAAATGCTTCCATTGGGCGCCTGACCTTCTGCCAAAGGACAAGTGATATCATTAACCTGCGCATACAGTTCTACAGGTCCCTGATAGCTTGTTACACTAACAACTGCTGAGCCAACATCCCACCAGTTTGTACCGTCGAGGCAGATGTAATATATACCTCCTGGTTCAAGACATGAGGCATAGCAGGTTGCCGCGTATGGATTTCCCGAATCGCATGTTCCCCAGGTGTTGTCGTTTGAAGAAACCAGCTGAAAAGACTGAAGACTGCCACAATCATCTGCGTGCCAAACCGAAATTTTGTTGTCAAAATTGGTACCGGGGTGGCAACTGGTGATTTCGTATGCCTTTCCTTCTTCGGCAATAAAATAAGCCCAGGCCGATCGGTAATTGCCCTCGTTGCACCAGGCTCCGAATGCTTCACAGGATATTCCAGGTGGGTTAGGTTCTCCCCAACCTGCAATACAGTACTCTACATTGAGTGTAGCCGTGGTTATATCAGGCACAATCTCCAGGGCGCCACAAGGAGAGTCGTACGACACATTGGGGTTGTTTCCCGCCTGAAATGTCCAGACATTTCCATATCCACCACCAACGTAGACGTTCGTTAGAACTCCATCCTGATAAACATCAAAGGCTAAGCCTCCGTCTCCGAATGAATCGTAGAAGTACAAATCGAAATATGCTCCATCGGGAAGACAGGCTGTCTCCGATTCAGTACCGTAGTCTGCGATGCCGTTTTCTCCGGTTGGTCCTCCAACTCCACAGCCTACCTCAAGGTTGCTGCCGAACATGATGGTTCCGTTACCACAACCATTACCGGCCGGAACGAGCTCCCAATAGGTTTCTTCGCCCCAGGGGTCATATGAATAGGCTACAACGGTAACTTCAACTTCTCCGACACCGCATTGGGCAAAGACTGCGATTGCAGAGAAAAGTGATATAATGGATAAATAGATTTTCTTCATCGTAATATGCTTATCGAATGGTCATTTTGATTACCTCAAATCCTGAACTGCCAGGGATTTGAAGTGTGTAAACACCTTTGGCGATACCCCTGAGATCAAATTGCTGAATCTGTCCTGCAGTGCGCAATTCCTGAATCACTACTCTGCCGGTCATGTCCCGAATGGTAATCATGCCAGGTACATAGTCATCGAAATATTCAATCGTGAACTGACCCTGATTGGGATTCGGGTAAAGCGAAAGCCAACCGCTGAGATCCTCTTCATTCACAGAAATAAGTCCGCAATTGGGATCATACTCAACTCCAGGCGAGCCACCAATGCAACCTGCAAACCAGTTGGCAGGATTATTCTGATCTGATTCACCTTCAGTGAATTCTACTGATCTTCCGGTTCCATCTGACTCAGCGGGCCATGGCGGCATATCATCGAAAGTGAACAAAGACAGAAGCACATCATCATAACGGTAGAGTTCAATGTCGTCTCCGCTGTTATTCAATCCAAACCTCCAGCCACCTTTCATATTATCAACGTCGGGATACATTGCAGTAAAATCCACAGGATCCTCAGCCAAAACATAGTAGCCGTCGGCTGGTATTACAGTATTCACCGGAATTCTGTAATCATTGTAATACTTGCCATCTCTGAAAATCATCGAACTGATATCGAGCGGAATATCCAGCTTGTTATGAATCTCTACCCAATCACCGGTTGAATACTCGTCGGAAGGATTGTACATGAACTCAGAGAACTCATAAGCATCAGAAGCGCTTTCACCGGTGAAGTATGCTGTAAAGGTTTCACTCTGTTCACAGTTGAGAGATATGTCTCTGTTACCCACCTCAACAGGGAAGAAAGAGTTTGGAGCCCAATGGTCAAATACATAGCCCGGATTGGCAATGGCGGTAATCCTTACCGGAATACCATTGATATATGTACCCGTCCATGGATACTCAGCTTCAGATGGCTCTACTGTAGAAATGTGGATACGGCCGGCACCGGCAGGTACCACGTCGAGCGTAATTTCAACACTGTTGTTCAGTCCGAAATGGTTCTGCAACACACTCACGATGCAGTCCAGACGCTGATCATTCCAGGTCAGGCGACCATCGTATCCGTTGTACCACCAATTATAATCGCTTCCCCAGCGCTGGCAATGACGAATCATGGCATCTTCAGATTCAGATCTCATCTGATCGCGAATGGCAGTCAGGTTCTCGGTCTGATAAACCGTATTTACCAGGTCGAGATAACGCAAAATGAAGTAATCGCGGAATTCAGGATTGGCTATTGCTTTAGCAAAAATCTGGTCTGTGTAGAAAGGATCATCTCCGGCGCGATAGATGTAATCGTTACAAACCCAGTCGCCCATTCCGAAATCCAGGTCCATCAGCATAAAGCGCCACTTTCCACCATCTCTTTCATCCTTCCAGAACTTGGTGTTGTTCATGTATCCGCTGCTCCAGTCACCATTCATGTAGTAAGTCTCACCAATGATGTAGTCTACATAGTTCTCGATGTCCATGAACTCTCCGAATTGTTCAAAGAAATCTTCCGACTGATTATCCGCAGCCATCACCCAGTTGTACATCTCAAAAAACGATTCATCAGTGCCGTTAATCACATTAAATCCCATGTAGTTATATGAGATTACTGTGGCATCATCAGCCGGTACACCTTCATTGTCTTCACAGAAATTCTCATCGAGGTTTTCTCTCAACTCATACCAGCCCCAGTATTCACCATTGAGGAAGGTAACCACAGGTGCATATCCCATGTAGTCGGCTTCGGTTGACCTCATGGCTCGTTGCATCAATGCATCGTGATAGCGTGGGCCCCAGTATTCGTTACCGCCATTGCGGAGGTTAAATGACTTGTAGTCGTTAATACAGGGCTTGTCACTGATGAGGGGATATTCAATTTCATCCATTCCATAGTCGTCGCGACACACCACACGAAAACTTTTCTGATCATTACCACGAGACCAGCCACCGTGAATCTTTAGACCAACCGGACCTTCAAACGCCAGTTCTCCGTCCCAATCGTAGTACTCGATATAAGATTCCCTTTCCCAGTCTTCCCAGAAATTCGCGCCGAAATATGGATATCCACC
>JBEAZL010000144.1:0-2931 GCA_041170085.1 Bacteroidota bacterium | reverse complement strand
GTATGATTGCGAATAATCTGCAGGAACTCTATGTGTACGGATCGACTCAATCTGCAAACTTCCCCACAGTTACCGGCAGTTTCGACACTTCTCACAATGGCGGTGCCGATATCGCCATTGTCAAGTTTTCTGTCGATGGCAGTGAACTGATCGGATCGACATTCGTAGGTGGCTCAGACAGCGACGGCAATAACGCCGCTCCGGTGAATTACGGAGATACTTACCGAGGCGAAATTGTGCTCGATGTGGATCAGAAACCTTTGGTTGTGTCATTCACGAAGTCCACCAACTTCCCTACTTCAAACAGCGCCTACCAGACTGCCATCACGAGCAATACTTTTCAGGATGTGGTTGTTTTCAGGATGAGCGTAAACCTCACCACCCTGGAAGCATCGACATACCTGGGCAGCGAACATCACGATACCGGATATGGCATCAGAGAAGCATCAAATGGCAACATATACATTGGCGGAATGGCAGCCGCAGCGGATTTTCCGGTAACTCCCGGTGCTTATCAGACAACCTTCCTCGGCGACGACAATCCCGGTTGGCTTGAGATCGAAATGGATGCATTTGTGGCATGCCTGAATCACAACCTCACCGATATTCTTTACTCGACCTTTCTCGCCACCAACATGCAGGACCAGATCTTCTTTCTTGATCTGGACAATGACGAAAATGTATATGTCTATGGCCAGGGAGGAACAGATATTCCGATTGTCGGAAACGTGTATTCAAATCCAAACAGCCGTCAGTTTATCACCAAATTCAATCCTGAGCTGAGCGAAATCATGGTTTCGACGCAGATTGGCTCAGGTTCCGGCGGTGGTCAATTCGCGGGCTTCGATTTTGTTCCGGTCGCATTTCTCGTTGACCACTGTAACAACGTTTACATCTCTTCATACAATGCATACGGTGAGCTCGAACTTGCAGACCCTCTTTACACCGACGGAGGCTTCTATCTGGCCGTGCTGACTGAGAACCTGGAAGAGCTTGAATTCGCAACTAAGTATTCCGAAAACCACGTTGACGGAGGTACCAGTCGTTTCGACAAGAACGGTACAGTTTACCAGGGTGTATGCTCAGGAGGTAACTTCACAACAACAGCCGATGCATGGGCAACAGACCAGCCGGCCGGATGGGATGTAGGTGTATTCAAAATCGATTTCGATGTGAGTGGTGTTAACTCTGCAATCTCGGGTTCAAATATTGTTGGCTGTGCACCATTTACGGTGGATTTCAGCAATTACAGCACTGGAGATACATTCTTCTGGGACTTCGGTGATGGCACCACAAGCACGGAATACGAGCCATCGCATCTCTATGAAGAACCAGGCGTTTACGAGGTAAGTCTGGTGGCCACTGACTCTCTGAGCTGCAATGTCGCCGATACATCATTCTTTGAAATTGCTATCAGTGTCCCTGTAGATTATTTCCCGGACTACTCTTATGAAGTCGACTGCGCCACTCAGTCTGTGATATGCACCAACACTACAGGTTACGACTTCCTTTCTTTCGTTTGGGACATGGGCGACGGAACCATACTGGAAACAACTGATGTCGAGCATACGTACCTTGAACCAGGCACTTACAACATCACACTTACGGCCATCGACGAAGGCTGTCAGTCAGACTCAACGGTGACGAGTGAGATCACCATATTCAATGAAGTTGTTGCCGTGATAGGCAATGATGATGAGGAAGGATGTATGCCCTTTGAGGTTGAATTTGAAAATAACAGCGGCGGCATCAGTTTTACCTGGGACTTTGGCGATGGTAGTCCGCTTCAGGATGGGCAAAATGTTTCCCACACTTATCAGGAGGCCGGCGAATTCACTGTTACCCTGTATGCTATGGGAAATGACGAATGCCCCGGTGCAGACACAACCTATTCTCAGGTTGTAGTCGTGGCGCCTATACCTATCGAGTCCATGTTCAGCGTGGCACAATCTGGTCCTTGTGAGCAACTCAGCTTTGAAGCTTATAATGAGAGTCTGGGTGAAAACCTCACCTTTCAGTGGCTGGTTGATGGCGAGCCGCTGGCCACCACAGAGGATTTCAGTGGCCAGATGGATACCACCGGAACTTTTGAAATTACTCTTTTGATATTTGAAGATGCCTGCGGACAAACGGACGAGTATTCTCAGGAAATAGTCCTTATTGATGAAATCGACCTCCAACTTCAACCTGATATGCCTATTTGCTATTATCAGGAAGAACTGACGATTCAGGCTGCTGAACCGGGTGCCGGAGCTACCTATGTGTGGTCTACCGGCGAGACTACTTCCTTTATTGACGTAACAGAACCTGGTGAATATTCAGTTGAGGTAAACTGGAATAACTGCAGCGGAACTGATGTTGTAAATGTGACGCTCATTCCGGCAATGGTGCTGACTGAAGATGTAAACTTCTGTGAAGGATCAACCACATTCCTTACCATTCCCTTCGACGGAAGTGCTTATTACTCTTGGTGCAACGGTGAAACAGAACAAAACATTACCACAGATCAGGATGGTCAGTACTGCTATCAGTTCATTGATGAAGACGGCTGCATTCAGGAAGGCATCATTAATGTTTTTGTTCAGGATTTCAATGCCTCGCTTTATATCCCTAATGCATTCACCCCGAACAACGATGGGATCAATGATGTGTTCTCCGCAAAGGGTGTGGACATCTCCGAGTTTGAATTGAAGATTTGGAATCGCTGGGGTGATGAGATATTCAACACCACCGATATCAATGAAGTATGGACCGGAAACGTGAACAACACCGGGGCGCACTACGTCCAGGATGGCGTTTACACATACACCGTTTCATATCGTGGAATCTGTTCTTCAGAGAAAATTGAAGAGACCGGAACCATCGTTGTGGTGAGGTAAGTTCTGTCAGGTTCCCAGCGCAGCCACTGCGATTCCTATCAATACCACTGCA
>JBEAZL010000143.1:0-3275 GCA_041170085.1 Bacteroidota bacterium | reverse complement strand
TTGTGTCAAGACAAAAAGGGTGAGATGATAAGGGAACATTAATCTTTGGAATGACAGAAAAGGGTAAGGAAAGTAGGTTCTTTGTCCAATAATTTTGAAATTCTCAGGTTCCTGTTCCGCCAAAGCCAGTAAGAACTATCCATCCGTTTTAGCTTATGTATTGCAGATACATCTTTTTGCTGTTTTCATTCTTTTGTCTGATAAACCTGCGAGCACAGTCGCCTGATCCCAATTTCACCCTCAGCGGCACCGTATATGAAAGCGGAAGCATGGAGAGCATTCCGGGAGCAGTTATTGTGAACGTGGCTGAGGGAGTTGGTACTGCATCCAACGCATTTGGTTTTTATTCGATTACCCTGCCGGCCGGACAACACAAGATACTGTGTTCCTATGTGGGTTATCAGGAGCAGTACATAGATATTAACCTCACGGGCAATGTGGTCAGAGATTTTTATCTCCCCAGAAGTACAGAGCTCGAGACCGTGGTCATCAATGCGGAGAAGAAGGAGCGAATCAGCGAAGAATCGCGCATGAGTACCATCGATATTCCTGTGGATCAGATCAAGAATATTCCCGCTCTCCTGGGCGAGAAGGATGTGCTGAAGGTAGTGCAGCTCTTGCCGGGTGTTCAGAAGGGAAGCGAGGGAAGCACCGGGTTCTACGTGCGCGGTGGAGGCCCGGATCAGAACCTCATCATCCTCGATGATGCACCTGTGTACAACGTAAACCACCTCTTCGGATTCTTCTCACTGTTCAATGGCGATGCCATCAAGAGTGTTGAACTCACCAAGGGCGGTTTTCCTGCGAGATATGGTGGTCGTCTCTCTTCGGTTCTCGAGATGAGAATGAAGGATGGAAATAAGGAAAAACTCACCGGCGAAGTAGGTGTCGGAATCATCTCGTCGCGATTCACCCTCGAAGGACCTGTGAAAAAAGGCAAGAGCTCTTTCCTGTTGTCCGGACGAAGAACCTACATCGACATTCTGCTCCAGCCTTTCATACTATCCGCTTCGGAGGGGGATGGCACGGGTGGATATTATTTCTACGACTTCAATGCCAAGTTCCACCAGATTCTCGACGATAAGAATAAACTGTACGTGAGCGGGTACTTCGGAAAAGACAGGTTTTATGTCAGGGAACTGGGAGGCGATGGCGATGTGTCCAAAGGCGCTTTCCAGTGGGGCAATGCTACTGGTACAGTGAGGTGGAACCACATTCACAACGACAAAGTTTTTTCCAATACATCTCTCATCTTCACCAACTATCAGTTCGGAATTAACTTCGATACGGAGGAAGAAGAGGATGATTATTATGTGAGGCTGCGCTATCGTTCAGGCATCCGCGATTTCATTGCGAAGTATGATCTGGATTTCATTCCGAATACTTCTCATTACATCCGCGTCGGAGCCTCATCAACTCTCCATCGTTTCAAGCCCAGTGCCATTGTAATCCGCTCGAGTGAGGAGTTCAACGAGGAGAATGAGGCCGAGAAAATCTTTGCTGTTGAAAATGGACTTTACATCGAAGATGACTGGAGCATCTCGCGAAAACTCAAAATGAATCTGGGTGTGAGGTTAAGTCATTACCATGTGCTGGACACCGGTTATGTTCGTCCGGAACCCAGGTTGGCTGTTCGTTATATGCTGGGCGAGAATCTTTCGGCCAAAGCCAGCTATGCCAGCATGAATCAGTACCTCATGCTGCTCTCCAATACGGGCGCCGGATTGCCAACGGATCTGTGGGTTCCTGTTACACGCAACCTCGTTCCTCAGCGATCCGACCAGGTGGCTGCAGGTCTCGCCCGCGATATCCCAAAAGCAAATCTGATGGTATCGCTGGAGGGATATTACAAATGGATGCGCAACACGGTGGCCTATCGCGACGGAGCATCATTTCTGGAACTGGGTGAGGCTGCCAGTGCAGAGCCGCTCAACTGGGAAAAGAACGTGACTTCAGGTAAGAGCTGGAGCTACGGGGCCGAGCTGTTTATCCAGCGAAAATTCGGTAAGCTGACGGGGTGGATTGGATATACGTTGTCCTGGACAAAGATGCAGTTTGACGAGCTGAATTTTGGCAAAGAGTTTTTTGCGAGATACGACCGCAGGCACGATGCGTCTTTGGTGCTTGTCTATAAGATCAATGAGCGCATCACCCTTTCCGGAACATGGGTGTACGGCACCGGACAGGCCATTTCTCTGCCGCTGGCCTCTTTTGATACATACACACACTTCCCTTCGTTCGCTGGACTCACGGATGATCAGTTTGGAGGCTTTATCAGCGCCGAGGACTACGGAGAAAAAAATGGCTTCCGCATGAAACCATATCACCGCATGGACCTCGGTGTTCAGTTTCACAAGCAGAAGAAAACGTGTACGCGCACCTTCGAACTGGGACTGTATAATGCATACAGCCGTTTGAATCCATATTACTACTACATCGACAGGTATTATGATTTTGACACTGAAACGGTGACAACCGAACTGAAGCAGATTTCACTTTTCCCTGTAATACCCAGTGTTTCCTGGACATATAAATGGTAAAATGAAGAAGTACTATTTCTTTTTTGCATTAACTCTCATCCTGAGCTCATGCGTACGCAATGCAGATGTTGATGTGCCTGAGGTTGATCCAAAACTCGTGGTGTTTTCCTGCCTGAGTCCTCAGGACGGTTATATCATGGTGGATGTGAGCAGATCCAGGCCCTTCTTTGGTGCTTATTCTGAAGATGAACTGGATGAATCGCTGAAAATTGATATAGCAACGGTTGTCGTTCGATCTTCCGAAGACACCGTCGTTGTGCCATGGGACGATTCGCGTGAGGTTTATTACCTCCCTGAAGGTAGTCTGCCTATCATTCCGGGAGAAACATATTTTCTGGAAGTATCGGCACCGGGCTATCCATCTGTCGATGCCAGCACCACCGTGCCGTATTATACGCCCACAGTTTCCTACACGGAATACCTGGGTGCTCAGTCATTCACGGGAGGCGAATTCGGCGAGTCTTCTGTGAGCTACGAATACAATGTGCAGTGGCTCGATCAGGAGCCCGGCGATTCGTACTATCGCGTTATCCTGGGTTGGATCGAAGGAGGAGTTGCCGGAGAGATGGCAGATGAGCTATACACCGACGTGTTGAACGATGGTGAAACGCTCAGTAAGAATGTGGTACTTTCTATGTACAGCGGATCTGAAGAAATAGATTACCCTTATGGAATATATCTGCTGAACACTGATGAAAATTATTACCGGTATCACCTGACAACACAAAACTACAA
>JBEAZL010000142.1:0-6293 GCA_041170085.1 Bacteroidota bacterium | reverse complement strand
GTTGTCATTTCTTATGATTGTTCCGAACTGCTCATTTGCTCCATTCTCGAGATAGGACAAGATGCCTTCCGGAGATTCAGATATGATTACTTCGGCAATCTTAAAGTATGGCTCAAAAGGTGGTTCAGAGCTAATATGCACTTCGCCCGGCAGGGCATACATGTGAAAGCGCACAACAGGTTCCGTGTACCAATAGCCGCAATCGTACTGAACAAGAGGTTGTCCGGGATAGATATCAGGACCGATTCCGAAACCATTGCCATTGGCTATTCCGACAGATCTGAGGTTTTCGGGCCAGCCCATTTGTTCCAGTTCGTTGTACCATGCGTCTCTCACATCGAGCAATTGCGCCTGAACATTCAACATTTGCCGGGCTGCGGGTTCGAGGAGATACTCATTCATAAATAGCTCCGCTTCGGACTTATATGAAGCAAGCCACTTAATTGATTCCTGCAGAGAAAGTGGCAGGTTTGCTCCAAGATGTGGCGAATCGAGAGAAATCCAAAGTCTGGTGCAATGTGGAATATGATTGAGCTCCATATACCTCAGCGCATATCTGGTAATCTGGCCTCCCATGCTGGCTCCTGACACAATCAGGGGCTCGTTACCGGACTTTGTTTCGTTAACCAACTGAATCAGTTGGACGAGGAGCATGGCATTATCTCCCATCCAGTCGTCACCTTTCCAAAAATCGAGCAGAATAAGATCATAGTTCTGTTCTCTGAGTTCTTCGAACATAACCGTCATATCCTCCAGAAAAAGATAACCGCCAGCCCCCGTCCTGAACTGATCCCAACCAAAGCCACCATTTCTCAGCGGCCAGTGGTCATTTCTAAAATCGATACCCTCAACAAAAATGAATGGCTTATCAAGGATACCGTCATCACTCCACAGCGTATATGCATTTGCCTTCACGGTGCGGCCATTGGCTTGTACCGAAAACTGCCAGGGAAATTCCGGATTATCAAATTGCCCTTCACTGATCCAATCTGTAGGCGGCAGATGTGGATTATCACCACCGCCTGCCCTGAGCTGAAAAGACATCGCTGACCGCAATTCTTCGCCATCCCGGTATATGCGCATTCTCAGCCACTTCTGTTCGACCGCTCCCTCGGTGAGGTCCTCGTAGTTTACCTCAACTGTTTCACCAAACGACACCGAACGGAATCCGAGACCATCGCCAAAATCGATCTCAATGGACTCAGGTAATGGAAGATTGCTGAAATAGTTGGCGGACGTTAACCTGAACCGATGCTGTGCACCCGGCAATTCGTCTGTCATGAATCCGGCAGCGAAAGCATGTCTGACCACATAGGGCGATTCATTGTCTCCGGTCAGATCCTGAAAGTAGCCATCGGTATAACTAAGTTGTTCATTCCCGATAGCCATTGGATTGAAGTCGTGGAGATCCAGATCAGCCACAAAAAGAGGAGTTATAGTCACATCATCCTGCGAGCCGCTGCGCAACTGCGCAGGTTGTGGAAAGTCTGCATTCAGCTGAGCCTGATTCAACTGAAACATGACCTGGCTGAACTCCATGAACGAGAGGGTGTCATAATCAGTTCCATCAGGTAACGGAAGAGCATTGAAAGCCTTGGGGTAGAAATACCCGGTGTAGAATTCCGCATCATTGAGATAGGTGTAAGGGCTATCCAGTTGGGCCCTTGTGACCTGGTGAATGAACAATGTCAACACCATGGTGCAGAGGAATACTATGCTTCCTCCTCTGCCAAAAACAGAGTTAGTTCTCATATGGTTTTTCAGATTAAGTCAAACACAAGTTTCACCTTCCAGGACAGAGGTGACGGACCATAGAGATCATCACCTCTATGCCTGACTTCAGCTGCGGCTCTGAATTGACTTAATCTCCTGCAACCACTGACAACCGCATCTACCGGAACAACAGTACCTTCTCAGTATTCTATAAAAACATCTATAGTATCCTTACCAATAGTTTCAATTTGATAATTCATCGTGATATCGTTTCCTACAGTAGCATCATTGCCTGTAATGATCACTGCAGGAATATCCAAAGACTGATAGCCAAACGTTTCGAACAGAAACCCCTCTTCCGGTATGTATTCAGTGGGATAAACTCCCAAAGGTTCGGACCAATCCCATGGATAATACACTTCCACTTCTGAAACCTCGGGGTTAGGAGTACCGGTATCCTGGACGAATACCCTTACCCATGAACGCGCATTGAGTTTGCATGTGACGCGGAATATGGTCGATGGTTTGAAAACCACACCTCCATCCTCGCAGTTGCTCACGTACCAGTCGTTCGCAATATCACCATCTGCACAGATAAAAAAGGTAGCATCCGGATATTCCTCTTCGAGATTTCGATAGGGAAGCCTGTCCAGCTGGAAGCCCCCATCGCTGAATGCAGTCAGCGTATCAATCATTTGAACAATCGGAGTCCATGTGCCATCGAAAATCAACATTCCGGTATTCACTACTGCCCATGGAATAGGTTCACCTGTATGTTCATCAATGACTCTTCCCCTTATAAGGTCAGGTTGATCTTCTGTATCATCCTCCTTCGTGCAACCGACAAACAGAAGCACTGTGATGAGAATTGGACCAAACAATAATTTCAGATAGTCTTTCATGGTTGCGAATCAAATTCGTCGGCTAAAATGAAAAGCGCTCTCCGGTCAGGGGTGCCTGATTCCAAAAATAGGAAGACATTCATTTACCATATTGTATTTCAACATCTTAATAAACACAATCTCATTCCAACACCTGTGAAATCAGGACTGCAAAACGGCATAGGACAAAAGCATGATCCAGGAAGCAAAAGGCGCGTAAACATTGGTGTTCGAACGAATTGTATCACTTTCAATAGAATTTGAGCAACACAGACAGCATACCAACATTTATTCAATTAACGAAAAGTCTCAGGTATGACTTCTCACTAACTTCGGAGAACATTCAAAACCAAAAATCATGAGAAAATTTTACTCCATCATCGCAGCAGGATTGCTCTGCGGAAGCCTCAATGCACAGGTAAGTCTGGATGAAGGTGACGTATGTCCTGACTTTACGGTAACTGACCTGAACGGTGTTCAGCACACACTTTATGACTACACATCTGCCGGTAAGTGGGTTCTTGTAGACTTCTTTGCATATTGGTGTGGTCCATGTGCGGCCACCTCACCGACAGTAAATGAATTCTATCACAAGTATGGATGCAACAACGGCAGTATTGTAGTAATAGGTGTCGAATACGAAGGAACAGATGCTCAGACCCATGAATTTGAAGAGTGGGCAGGCATCAACAATGATAACCCATACCCTGCGGCAAGTGGAATTGATGGCGGCGGTGCAGCAGTTCACGCAGTTTATGATGCGGCAGCTTTTCCGACACTGATTGCCATATCGCCTGATAACATTCTTCTGAATTCAGATATCTGGCCTATTTCAGGAATCCAGACCCTTGAAGGTGCGTTTCCTGATGAGGCACTTGTTGAGATGGACTGCGCAGTATCGGTTGCTGAGCCTGTAGTTCTGCAGGACTTCGGGGTATCTCCGAATCCTATGGCTGATCAGGGATTTCTGACCCTGGCACTGCAGGAGACAGCGCAGGTTGAGCTTTTGATGACAGATGCCACCGGTCGTCAGGTTAAACATGTAGACTATGGAACACTCTCCTCAGGTATGCAGCGATTTGATCTTCGCGTATCAGATCTGGTAAGTGGTGTTTATCACATCCGACTGGTAGTTAACGGCGTTGTTTCAGGAACACAGACTTTAGTAAAATCCTGATTTGTGTAGGTTATCCTTTCTGGGAAGTCAACTTCCGGGAAGGAGATAAAATGAAAAGTGCCCCGCCTTTGCGGGGCACTTTTCGTTTACACTCCGAACAATCAAGACCCTGTTGTGCACCTTGAAACGGACGACAGAGCTGGGGTGGTGCACAGATCTGCGGGAATTGATTCTCTTCAGTGGCATCAGCACACTGGACTATCCGCCAGTCTCGATTGAGGTTTCTAGTTTTTCAGTTCAAGCCACATGTTAACCAAACCAGCGCCGTTGCGCCGCATAGCATGACTGACGGATAGTTCAGAGGGCCTTTTGCCAACCTGACAAGGCTATGAACCTGTGTCAGAAGAACGAGACAAATGAATGGAAAGGGATTCGCACAGGGGGGCAGAATTCCAAATTTTGGAAAAAATAGAGGGATTGAGTTTTCTTAAAAGACAATCTGGAAGCCCACAGAAATATATATTGATATATCAATATTAGCTTTTTCAGTCGCAGGACTGACCATCAAAGAGATAGACACCATCCTTCTGCACCACAGTAAGACCCAGGGTTTGAGCCAGAATTTCGGCTATTACATCAATGGGTTCCGCAGCGAATGTTACTGTAATTCTGCAATCCGATATGGAATCGTTGGCGATGGCAAATTTCTCGCCATACACTTCATTCAACTTGCGGATTGCCTTTCTCAGCGGAGTATTGCGGAATTTAAAATTCAAGTCGGCATATGAAGCAGCGTTCGGGTCTGGAGAAATTATCCTGCCAGTCTCACCTGTTGCAGGCACATAGAATCCCTCTTCTCCCTTGTGAAGTACAAGAGATTCCTGATTCGGAACTTCAAGGGCCACTGCTCCATCCTGCACAAAAACCATAACAGTATCTTCACCTGGCAGGGCACGTACGTTGAACGCCGTACCGATGTCGCGGATTTTCAAACCGGCTGTCTCGACAACCAATTTTCCCGAAACAGCAGGACCAACTTCAAAAAATGCCTCACCTTTCAGAGTGACCCTTTGCTCACTGCTTGTTGAATCATCGGTGAAACGAATTTCGGCGCCCTTTCGGAGAGCGACTACAGTGCCTCCTGGCAAAGAGCTTTTGGTAAGACCTGTGTCGGCGACAACAATCATTTCGCGGCTACCAGACAACTGATCACTGAACATCCAGATTCCGGCAGCCAGCACAACAACGGCTGCAGCCGTGTATTTCAGCCAGTTCAGGTTTCTTATTCTGCCTCCACCACTCTTCAACCGACCTTTCACGTTCTCCCATGCACGGTTCGTCCTTTCTTCACTATAGGTATGAGACAAAAGGTCAGATGAGAAGATCATTTTCATCGCATCTGCGTACTGCTGATTTGCAGGGTCTAGATTCAACCAGTTTCCCAACTCTTCGCGCTGGGAAGCTGATATCTCGCCCGCCAGATCAGCAGCGATAAGCGCGTCGATATTTTCGTTCCAGTCCTTCAATTTCTCATATACTAAATAATATCCACTGCATTCCAAGTCCAACGAGAACCACGAGGTAATCCGCGAGTTCATGGCGCATTATTCGCAGGGCCTTTCCCATCTGGTTCTCTACCGTTTTCACCGAAATCCCTAGTTGTTCCGCAATTTCGCTGTACTTCAACTCCTCAAAGCGGCTCATCACAAATACTTGTCTGCATTGGGGAGGAATCTTAGCCAGAGCCAGATCAATTCTCTCCTGGAGCTCCTCTTTTCTTATTCCGGCATCCACACTATCATGAGAATGATTTGACCCCATGTTTTGCTCAGAGGCATATTCGCGCCTGACCTGTTCGTGTTTGATTCGGTTCAGGCACCTGTTTCTAACCGACCGGAACAAATAAGCCTTCAATGACTGGTCAATCTGAATTTCAATTCTCTTTTCCCATAGAGTAACAAAGACGTTTTGCACTACTTCTTCAGCCTCATCTGCATCTGCGATGAGCTGACGTGCGAATGCGCACAACGATGGGTACCATGCTTTGAAGATCATTTCATAAGAGGCAACATGGCCTCCCAATGCGCGGCGAATGGTGGAGTCGTCTATTTCAGTTACCGGCTTCACAATATCCGCGAAAGTACGGGAGGCGGATTCTATATAAAAGACATCCGACCCGGGGGATACCCCTATTCAATCTCTGAAAATCCGCTATTTCCTGTGAGAGACGGAGATTCTGTCGAAATAAAGCTTACCTGATACAACGATCTGAACCACGTAAATTCCATCATCCAGTGATTCTACATTCAACTGATGAAGTTCATCGGGAGAAAGCTCTTCGCGGATTGCGAGTCGCCCCTGCACATCAAAAACCTCGACCTTCAATGAACTTCCGGCGAAACCTTTGAGCTGGATGATGTTATCTGCAGGATTGGGATAGAAACCAAAGTTTTCATTCATTGAGCACTGCACGACATAAGAGAATCTCTTCGTTCCATCGAAATCGACCTGACAAATGCGATAGTAGTGAATGCCTTCTCCCGGCATGAAATGCCTGAATTGGTAAGCAACAGGTACAAGTG
>JBEAZL010000141.1:0-7833 GCA_041170085.1 Bacteroidota bacterium | reverse complement strand
ACGGCATCGCCTTCCCGCTTAACCCACTTGATGATGGTAGCTTCGGCAACACTTTCGCCCATTTTGGGCAGCAGAACTTCTATCTGAGACATAATATTTCCGATCCTTCAAAATGAGCCGCAAACCTACGTCAAATTCGGGCTGGGGCGGCATCATGAAGACCGATTAGAAACCGATCTGTAAAGGATTTATTCACACGACCACTATGAAAATGAGCCTATCAGGCGCCCAGATCTCTGAAGCACCTGAAGACCATGGCCAGATCAGTAGCCACTTTGTAGTCGCGGGCATAGAGTACATTCAGTTTGCTGGCCTGTGTATTCAGCAGTTCACCGGTTACGGCCGAACCGGTATGAAGGACCCCTGGCTTGAGCCTGGGCAATTCACCTGGTTTATGTCCGGCCCCCGGGTTAAATCCTACCCAGGTCTTCCTGCCCAAAGCCACGTGAACCAGATTTCTGATGAATGTGGCGGGTTTCTTCACGGTAAAGAGAGCCACAGGTATGACCGGAATCAGGGAAATCGCGATGATCACATCAAACATTCGCTTACGACGTCTGTTGGCCGGTTTATCGACCGAGTTAACATCAAGGATAAACAGATCGCTGCTGGTTTCAATGCTGTTTGAACCGATGATATACAGGGCTTCGGGTGGTGCGATCTTGAACTCAGTGGATTTGTCGGCACACGAACTCATGGCAGAGATGATATCGCCCGAGCTCATATCGCGGGCGCAGAAAATGACACTATCGATATTGTGAACCCGGATGATCTCGTCGAGCTGTCCGACGGAACCGACAAAATCGCCCCGGACATCGTTCTCAGGTGCAACAGAGGCCACAAAGCCCAGGCTGTAGTTCGTTTGTCTGAGAATCGACAAGACCCTTGCAATTTCATCTTCCTTACCCACGATTGCAAATCTTCTGGAACCCTGCGGGCGCAAGCCGGTCCCCTGCCCTTTCAGCAAATTGGCAGCGATCCGGTTAAAGAGGAATACGGCAACAGTGACTGCCACTCCAAAGAGCAGGAGAGCTCTTGAAAACCTGAGAGATTCGGGGAGAAAGGAATAGGCAATGGCTATGACTGCAGAGCCGGCCAGCAGGGGCTTTATCACCCTCAGAGGCCTTAAGGGCCGGTCGTAACCACCACCAACCCAGGCACTGATCACCCAGATAAGCGCATAGCTTCCGAAAGCCATGCGTATCAGATCGGGATCGTAAATCTTGTGGGCTGTTTCAGCATAGATATTCTTGAGCACAAAAAGTCCGGCAAGCGACAGTGCTGCATCAGAAACCGGGAGAATCATGGATCTCACAAAGCGGTTGAATACCGCAGCAGATGCCCTCATCCAAATGGCCAGCTGAATGAAGAAAGAAAACCATCTGGCATTGGTTTCAGAAAAATGCTTTCTGGCGAAGATGACCATCGCATTGTAGAACACGAAAACGTAGTTGAGACTACCCTTCTTTGTGCTCTCACCCTTGTAATGAATGATCCGCGTTTCCGGGAAATAGTAATTCTTCCATCCACCCTTGATGATTCTCCAGCTCAGGTCGATATCCTCGCCATACATGAAAAAAGCTTCGTCCAGAAGTCCGACCTTATCCAGCGCAGACTTTCTCATGAGCATGAAAGCACCTGAAAGAATTTCTACCTCATGGGTTTGGTGCTCATCAAGATAGCCGAGATGGTAGCGATTGAATTTTCTGGAGTGAGGAAAAATCCTGGAAATGCCGAAAATCTTGTAGAACGCGGTCTCCGGAGTTGGCAATCCCCTTTTGCTTTCGGGAAGGAACCTTCCTTTTCCATCTACCATCCGGACACCGAGACCTCCGGCATCAGGATGCTCATCCATGAAACGAACCACCTTGATGAAGGTATCCTCCTCTACAACTGTATCAGGATTGAGCAGCAGGAGGTATTCGCCGGTGGCAATCTTCAGTGCCTGGTTATTGGCTCTTGAAAATCCACGGTTATCAGTATTGGCAATCAGCTTCACCCAGGGGAAGCGGCTGCGAACCATTTCAACCGAGCCATCTACCGAATTGTTGTCGACAACAAAAACCTCCATCTCCACTCCTTCTCTGGCTTTGGCCACAGAAAGCAGACACTGCTCCAGGAAGTAGCGGACGTTGTAGTTTACTATGACAACGGAGAGTTTCAGCATGAGTCAACCGCACGAAAATAGAGGAAGATGGACTTGGATAAAGAAGACATCACCTTTTAAGCGAACTTTCATAGGGTGTGCGGAGCACGATACTACGCCCAAGGGTTACTTCATCAGTATACTCCAATTCCCCGCCAATGGCCACACCGCGTGAAATAGAGGTAATCTTCACACCAAGCGGCATCAGCTTCTTGTAGAGATAAAAGGCAGTAGTCTCACCCTCAAGTGTAGCGCTGATGGCCAGTATTACCTCCTGTACCTGCCCTGAAGAAACCCTTTGCACCAGGGCATCAATTGTCAGATCAGAGGGACCAATTCCATCCATAGGTGAAATGACACCGCCCAAAACATGATACTTACCCTGATACTGCGCCGTTGACTCGATGGCCATCACATCCCTGATATCGCCTACCACACATATCACCGAATTATCTCTGAAAGAGCTGCTGCACACAGAGCACAGCTCGTTGTCTGACAGGTTATAACACTCTTTGCAAAGCCTGATATGCTCGCGCATGGCAGTGAGCGCATTGGCAAATCGCTGAACTTCTTCCGGCTTTCTTTTCACAAGATCCAGAACAAGCCTGAGGGCTGTCTTGCGGCCAATACCAGGCAAACTGGCCACTTGTTCTACGGCCTCTTCAATTAATCTCGATGGAATGTTCACGAGGCAAAGTTATCTGGTTTAATCCACCCATGCAGTAGCTTCAATCTCAATCAGCATATCAGGATGAATGAGAGATTTCACCTCGACCATGGTGGTGGCGGGACGGATGCCCGCAAAAAATTCTCCGTGAACACGACCCGCTTCCTCCCATCTGGCGATGTCTGTCACAAACATCCTTGTGCGGATGACATGATGTCGGGTAGCGCCAAGCTGATGCAGAGCTGCTTCTATCTTCTCGAGAATGACGCGTGTCTGTCCGGCCATATCACCTGCCGACACCACGGTTCCGTCAACAACAGAAGTTGTTCCGGAAACTTCGATGAGATTGCCGTGGCGCACTGCGCGGGAATATCCGACAACAGACTCCCAGGGGGCGCCGCTGTCTATGGTTTTCCTGTTCATGATGTTGAGAATGTAAATAAAGAGTGGATTGAATTCAGCCGGCTCACATTTCCTTTGTCAAATCTAGTTCTGTACGAGATGTCACCACAAACCATGCTCCTTATTCTGGCAGGCTATTTCTGTCTGCTTTTGCTGATATCCTGGTACACAGCCCGCGGAGCAGGCGACGATGCTTATTTCCTCGGCAATAAAAAATCACCCTGGTATGCCGTCGCATTTGGTATGATAGGCGACTCGCTTTCGGGTGTGACATTCATTTCGGTTCCGGGTGCGGTCGGCACCCAGCAATTCAGCTATCTTCAATTGGTGCTGGGCTATTTCTTCGGCTACATAGTTATCACACAGGTCCTGCTCCCACTCTATTACAAACTAAACCTCACCAGTATTTATTCCTACCTCCAGCAACGCTTTGGAGAGTACAGTGAAAAGACAGGATCGTTCTATTTCCTTCTATCCAGAACGCTTGGTGCAGCAGGACGGCTTTATCTCGCAGCCGGAGTTATTCAGCTTTTCATTTTCGACAGCTTCGGAATACCCTTTGAAATTTCAGTTGCCGTAATCATTGTGCTTATCCTCCTGTACACCCTTCGCGGAGGTATCAAGACACTGGTATGGACGGATGTATTTCAGTCGTCGATGTTATTGCTGGGAGTAGTGCTTTCCATTCTCGCCATCAGCAAAGCGATGAATCTGAATTTCGGCGAGATGGTATCTACGGTTTATAACAGCGATTATACCGACACCTTTTTCTGGGACTGGAAAGCAAAATCCTTTTTCCCTAAGCAGTTTCTGGGCGGGATGTTTATAGCCATAGCCATGACCGGGCTGGACCAGAACATGATGCAAAAGAACCTGAGTTGTCCTAATCTGAAAGATGCACAGAAGAATATTCGCTGGTTCAGTATCGTGCTCATTGTGGTAAATGTGTTTTTCCTTTCACTCGGAGTGCTTCTTCACCTCTATGCGCAGAATAAAGGAGTGGCGATGCCGCTGATGGAATCAGGAAAGCCTAACACTGACCATTTGTTTCCATTGCTGGCACTTGAGCATCTCGGGCTGTTCGCGAGCATAGTATTCATTCTCGGACTAACAGCAGCTACATTTTCATCTGCTGATTCTGTTCTCACCACACTGACTACAAGTTTTTATGTAGATGTTCTTCATCTCGACAAAAGCAAGAAAGCCGATAACACAAAGCGCCGGATGCGAAATGTGATACACATATTATTTGCAGTTCTTCTTCTGTTAGTCATTCTTGTTTTCCGCGCGATGAACAACGATGCCATCATCAATACAATCCTGATGATTGCCGGATACACTTATGGTCCGTTGCTGGGTTTATTTGCCTTTGGGCTGATGTCAAAACGTAAGGTGCGGGACGGCCTTGTACCGTTGGTTTGTCTGATTGCCCCTTTGTTGTCGTACCTCATCAGCCTGAACAGCAAGGCCTGGCTGGGTGGCTACGAATTCGGATTCGAGCTTTTGATTCTGAACGGGGCATTGACTTATCTCGGACTGTTTTCTATTTCAAAACCTAAATCAACTTCAGTTTCGCTTGATCAGGCGCAGTGACGAGATTATACAGTTTTCAGCCACGATCGATACGATGTAACAACCGGGAGCAATATTCTCCTGCACCTCTATGCGTGTACTATGAGGGGGTACGATTTCTTCAACGATTACTTTACCAACGTAATCCTGAATCCTCAACACCAACGGCTCGTCTGCCAGGCCAGAAAATGTGAGATTGATGATATCCTCTGTAGGATTGGGGTGGATATGAAATGCCATGTCAGATTCTGTTTCACCGACAGAAATGACTCCGGTTTCGTATCTCGCCAGACAGAAGTTGTAACTGCTCTTTGATTCGTATTGGCTACCAGCAACGACCAGCTTACCATCACTTTGCATGACTGAAGCATTAATCTGGTCATAGGAATCTCCCGGATGTGTGACTACCTTGCCATCGGTTCCGAAAGAGTTATCAGGAGAGCCATCAGCCATTAGGCGAACAAGCGCGAAATCATATTCTGTTGCCAGCATAACGTAGCCTGCTGCAATAATTTTCCCATCAGTTTGCAATTCGATACAATTTGCAGGGCTTGTGAATTGCGAGAAGGCAGACAAGGAAATTCCTGCATTGCCAAATCCATTATCGAAGTTACCGTCCGGATTGAGACGTGCTACCAGCATGGCGAAATTTGGCCAGAACCAAGATTCACCTGCCAATAAGATCTTTCCATCGGGCTGGACGATAATATCATTCACGGCATCGTAGCTCGAACCCAGATCGAATGTCATCTTGCCATCGCCACTGAAAGTTTCATCCAGTGAACCATCAGTATTAAAGCGAACGACAGCCAGATCAGTCTGAAGTCCGTTGTATGATGATCCCGCGAGAAGAATTTTTCCATCAGCCTGAATGGCCATTCCCTTCGCTTCGTCATTCTCCTCCAGGACAGGAACGATGGCGCTGCCATTATTTCCGAAAGATTCATCTACAGATCCGTCTTCATTAAGTCTGACAACAGCAAAGTCGTTCGAACCGATATCTCCTGAATAACCTGCAATGACAATTTTGCCATTGCTGTCGATTTCCACGGCCTCGGCTCTGTCTATAAATCCCGGCAGGTCAATGATTGTAACACCGTTTTCACCGAAGTTGTTATCAGGTGATCCGTCTTCAGATAAACGCATGGCACCGAACTGTCCGTCGATCATTCCGCAAAGGATGATACGATTGTCTGCATATGTTGTAATATCATATGCCAGTGCAGCAGTTGACCCTGGAACAAATACTGCGAAGCCATTTACTCCGAACTCCGGATCGGGCTGACCATTTTCCAGGTAACGCACAATCCCAAAGCCTATGCCGCCTTCAGCGTCTGATGAACCAGCCGTCAATATCCTTCCCTGGTTGTCGGTGGTGACACAATAAGCCTGATCATTTGATATCTCAAAATCGGTAATAACAATTCCGCTGTTTCCGAAAGACACATCCAGTTGTGCCGCGCAGGAGAGCGAAGTCACTGTGAGAGCCAGAGCGATAACCGATTTCATTTGCATGATCTTACTAAAAGACCAAAGCTAATCCGGGTCCGGTCTTCAGTTCATTTTTTAACACCCTTCGGTGCCGGATACTTCTTTTTCATGTTCTTCACAGAAGCGGCAATGATCTTTTTGAGCACGGCGAGATCGATGTCCGTGAGTCTGTTCACATAGAGACATGAAGAGCCCGTTTTGTACTTGCCCAACTTCTCCAGAAGTGATGCATGAGCATCGAAGCCGTCCATGATGTATACAGACATATTTTGCTTGCGGGGCGAGAAACCTGTAATCATCCAATCCCCTTCTCTTCCGCTGTCGTATTTATAATGGTATGTTCCATATCCCACGATGGCAGGACCCCACATGACAGGATCGAGACCGGTCACTTCATTGAAAAGATGAAGCAGCAGTTCGGCATCAGTTCTCCGCTGGAGGTTATCCACACTTTGGATAAATTCCTGCACTGATTGATCGCCAGGTTTTGTCTTGAGTTCAGCCATTCTGAAATTTGCTTTAGCACTCCAAAGAAAAGAAAGCGGGACCATCCGGACAAAACTTACAATCTTGTTACTTTCAAAACACGTCAAAACCGTTAACTGCTGTACATTCGTATTCATGCGAAATAAACTGCTTTTCACCGCTCTGGTAAATCTGCTGATCTATCAAACCACACTGGGGCAATCTATACAGGGAAGTATCATGCACGACGGTACAGAGCGCAATTACTGGCTCTATGTACCGGAGATTTATAATGGTGAGGAAGCAGTTCCCCTTGTTCTGAACCTCCACGGATTAGGATCGAATTCGCTCGAACAGCAGTTATACGGCGACTTTCGGGATATTGCCGATACCGCAAATTTCATCATTGTGCATCCCGACGGCCTTGACAACGGAGATGGCAGTCAGTTCTGGAACGTGCTAAATCTCGAAACTCCCGATGATGTCGGATTTCTATCAGCCTTAATTGATACCATTCAGGCCAGTTACAACATTGACTCAGATTGTATCTATTCCACTGGAATGAGCAACGGAGGCTTCATGAGTTATGAGCTTGCATGCCAGTTAAGCCCGCGCATTGCGGCCATCGCATCAGTAACAGGAAGCATGTCAGTGATACAATCTATAACCTGCAACTGTGATCATCCTATGCCGGTGATGGAGATTCATGGAACGGAAGATGCGATTGTCCCCTATGAAGGAACATTTGGCATTGAGCCCATTGATGATGTGATTGCCTATTGGACAGACTACAATCAGTGCGGATTAACTCCGGAGGTCATAGCATTCGAAGATATCGATCCGAACGACAATGCCACCGCAGACCGTTTTGTTTATTCAGGGGGAGACAATGGTACAACGGTTGAACTCATCAAGGTCTATGGAGGCGATCACAGCTGGCCGGGAGCGCTGATCAATATCAATACAACATGCATGGATTTCAGCGCCAGTGCAGAAATCTGGAAGTTCTTCAGAAAGTACAAACTGAGTCAGTTGGTGTCGGTAGCGGAAAATGCAAAACCCAATGAGATTAGTGTCTTTGGTCCCAACC
>JBEAZL010000140.1:0-3680 GCA_041170085.1 Bacteroidota bacterium | reverse complement strand
ACGATTCCCCTTACAGACCTTGTCTCCTTTTCATGAAGCCCCGGCTTGATAAACAGCCATATCTGATAGAAAACCCACGGAAATGAAACAGCGATACCTCCGGTAATACAGACCATGATGTAAGCCGAGAAGGCCCCTGACATGGTAGTGTTCTGCAATTTTTCGGTAATGGCCGGGAAGCAGAAGCTGTCGCTCATTCCAATGGATTGTGACAACCAGCAGAACATCCGGTATGTCCAGAAATCGGCGTTTCTCGGACCCATGATGATCTCATTCACGATGAAATCGTTAAAGATCACCACCAGCGTAACACCAATGGCAATGCCGATAGCCGCAAACCATAGCCTGCGACGCAGCTCCTCGAGATGCTCAAGGAACGACATATTTTGTTTTTCGGGAGTTGCCAAGCGGGTGCAAACCTAATCACAAGAACCCACATAGCGCATTTCCATTCTCAGTGAACTCCCCATATCCGTCAACGCACCGACGGGTGTCAGTCAATCAGCCTGACAGACAAAGACATAATAATTACCTAAGCGCCAACTAGAAAATCCCCTCTTTCAGGATGTCGTGAAGATGCACTATGCCCAGATAGTTATCTCCTTTCAGAACGATCAGCTGTGTAATGCTGTGAGCCTCCATGAGCTGGAAACCTTCTACCGCCAGTGCACCGGAGTCAATGGTTCTTGGGTTTTTGTTCATGATATCGCGTGCTCTTGTCTTGCTGATGTCGCCACCTTTTTCGAGCATTCTTCGGATATCACCATCGGTAATGACCCCTGCCAGCTTATCACCTGAGATCACAGCTGTAGCTCCTAAACGCCCGGATGAAATTTCTACGATCACCTTTTTGATGGAATCTTCCGGTTTTACCACAGGAGCGGCATTATCACCCACGAGGTCTGCCATTCTGATGTAGAGTTTTTTGCCAAGCGCACCGCCGGGGTGATACCGGGCAAAGTCGCGTGAGGTAAAGCCACGTTGCTCCATGAGGGCAACAGCGAGGGCATCACCCATGGCCAGCTGGGCCGTAGTGCTGGTGGTTGGAGCCAGGTTGTTGGGGCATGCTTCTTTTTCAATAGGTGTATGGAGCACGATATCACTGCGCGTGCCGAGAAAGCTCTTTTCGTTTGCTGTCATGCCAATGACCTGGTTTCCCATGCTCTTCACCAGGGGAATCAACATCTTGATCTCGGGAGAATCACCGCTTTTGGAAATACACAACATGACATCTCCTTTCTGAAGATTGCCCAGATCGCCATGGATGGCGTCGGCCGCATGCATGAACACGGCGGGCTGTCCGGTGCTGTTCAGTGTGGCTACCAGTTTCTGCGCAATGTTTGCACTTTTGCCAATGCCGCTGATCACCAGCCGTCCTTTGGTTTTCAGAATGAGCTTTACAGCTCGTTCGAATCTTTCGTCAACTGCATCTGCCAGTTGTTTCAGGGCCTCGGACTCAAGCATCAGAGTATGTCGGCCTGACGAGATGATGTCATTCTTTTTTCTGGTCATTTGCGCTGATTTGTCACGGTTTCTTCACGGTTTTTTCACGATTTGTGAAAGTATCCGAAATCTTTTTATTTACGGGTCTGCGATATTACATTCGCGCTCCCATTGCTGACAAGCGAGTTTCAATGGAAAAGTCACCATCTTCCAATAAAATGATCTGCCTATAGGGAAGTTGTACGTATATTTAACTATTCGCTAAAGTAGAATTTTGTTATGACAACGGTTATAGAGCTGGCGCCGCGTGAGGCGCTCAAACATTTCTTTGGTTTTGATAAATTCAAGGGACTTCAGGAGGAGGTAATCTCTGCCGTGCTGGATGGCCATGACACCTTCGTGATCATGCCGACCGGTGGTGGTAAGTCTTTGTGTTATCAGCTCCCCGCTCTGATGCTGGAAGGCACAGCCATTGTTGTTTCTCCGCTCATCGCCCTGATGAAGAATCAGGTAGATGCCATGAGGGGTTTCTCTTCGGATGAAGGTGTAGCGCACGTGATCAATTCTTCGCTCAACAAGACCGAAATTGCTCAGGTGAAAAGGGATATTGTCGATGGCAGATGCAAGCTTCTGTATGTCGCTCCCGAATCACTCAACAAGGAGGAGAATATCGAATTCCTCAAATCGGTTAAAATTTCTTTCGTAGCCATAGATGAAGCACACTGTATTTCCGAATGGGGCCACGACTTTCGTCCGGAATACAGAAGGCTCAAGCCCATTATCCAGCAGATTGCAGATGTGCCTGTGATGGCTCTGACAGCCACAGCCACTCCAAAGGTTCAGCAGGATATTCAGAAGAACCTGGGCATGACAGATGCCCGTTTGTTCAAGTCATCGTTCAACAGGGCAAATCTCTTCTATGAGATCCGCCCGAAGTTCAATGTAGGAAAGCAAATCATCCAGTATATCAAGGCCAATAGCGGCAAGAGCGGAATCATTTACTGCCTTTCCCGCCGCAAGACTGAAGAGATCGCAGAGCTGCTTCAGGTGAATGGCATCAAGGCCCTGCCATACCATGCGGGTATGGATAGCAATCAGCGTTCTACTGTTCAGGACAAGTTCCTCATGCAGGATGTTGATGTCATTGTGGCCACCATAGCATTCGGAATGGGTATCGACAAACCGGACGTGCGGTTTGTGATTCACCATGACATGCCCAAGAGCCTTGAAAGCTACTATCAGGAAACCGGCCGCGCCGGGCGCGATGGTGGTGAAGGTGTATGTATTTCATTCTATTCCCCGAAGGATATCGAGAAGCTGGAGAAGTTCCTGCAAGGCAAACCTGTTGCCGAGCAGGAAGTCGGAATGCTTTTGTTGCAGGAGGTTATCGCTTATGCCGAGACGAGCATGAGCCGCAGAAAATATCTCCTCCATTACTTCGGTGAGTCATGGGACGAGGTGAACGGTGAAGGTGCAGGAATGGATGACAACTCACGCAGCCCGAAGGAACACTTCGATGGTCAGCAGGAAGTGAAACTCATTCTGGATTGTATCGCCGGATTCGACGAGATGCACAAGGCAAAATTCATTTGCAATGTGCTGGGTGGCGTGAAGAATTCTGAGGTGACCACATACAAGGGACATCTTTCGGATTTCTTCGGCGAGGGACAGGACCAGAGCGAGAAGCACTGGAATTCCATCATTCGTCAGATGTTGGTGCGCAATCTCATCCGCAAGGAAATTGAAACATACGGAACTCTGAAGATCACAGAAGAGGGACGGAAATTCATGGAATATCCTCAGCCATTCCTGGTGGTGAAAGAGGAGGAAATCGGCGAGACTGACGACGACGATTTGCTGATACCCCGTCAGGCCGGCGGCGGTGCAGCAGATGAGACTCTGTTCTCACTTCTCAAGGAATTGCGTCAAAAAGTTTCCAAGGAGCGCAAGCTTCCTCCTTATGTCATTTTTCAGGATCCGGCGCTGGAGGAAATGGCCACACAATACCCGATCACGCTCGATGAGCTGGCCCAGATCGGTGGTGTCGGCAAGCCTAAGGCCATGAAGTTCGGAGCTCCTTTCGTAAAGTTCATTGAGCAATATGTGAAGGATAACGAGATCGAACGTCCTGAAGACTTTGTTGTCAAAAGTGCTGTTAACCGCAGCGGTCAGAAGGTTCAGATCATTCAGAACATCGACAAGAAAATCCCGCTTCACGACATTGCCCGCGGTTTGGG
>JBEAZL010000139.1:0-3129 GCA_041170085.1 Bacteroidota bacterium | reverse complement strand
GCAGGACTCCAGTATCTGTATTCCTTAAGACGCAGATCGTGCGCTACATTAACAATAGTTGATATATCAATTTCCTCAATTCCTTCGAGAAAATGTTCCCCTGATTTGTACAATGACTTATGGCCATTGATCATGTACCTCAGCAAATGGGTCGAATTCACGGGGAGTTTTTCACCTGACATTGCCTCTATGGTCTTCACTTCTGAGGCGAAATAAATACCATGTGGTCTCCTCAACAGGTAGAGCGGCTTTTCACCAAACCGATCGCGCGACAGATAAAGCTTTCCGGTCTTTTGATTGAACAGGGCAAAAGCCCACATTCCCTCGAAATGTTCTACACAATGCTCTTCGTACTTCCTGAAGTATTCGAGCAGTACTTCTGTGTCGCCACCGGTCGTAAGTTCAACACCCTCTTCCTCCAGCTTCTTTCTGAGCTCAACATAATTGTATATCTCGCCATTGAATACCAGACACATTCCATCGCGAACAAAAGGCTGATTGCTCCGCGCATCCAGGTCTATTATGCTCAGCCGGCTATGAAGGAGTGTTGCAGAAACTTTTGGGGTTGAGGCAATATGAAACAGCTGCGCATCAGGTCCCCGGCGCTTCATGGTCCCAAGTGCCTCCTGAATCCGTTCTACGGTAAGCGGCTGTTCTCCAAAATATCCTGCTATTCCACACATACTATCTGCTCAGCTTCTCAATGTCTTCAATGGTATGCACATCAATATTATCGGCCACAACAAAACCGCAGTGCGCAGACAGAAATGGCTGAAACAAAGCCTCTCTGGTCACAATTCTAAAAGCAGCATTCTGCACACCGTTCTGATCGGCACTCATCACCTCCCACAAATCATATTCAAACATCAGACTGAATCCACGATCAATTTGTTCAGCTGTGATTTGCGGCGAATTGGCCTGAGCAATGAGAACAATATCAGGCTCTCCCGATTCCAGCAGCGCTGCATCAGAAACTGCATGCCTGATGGCTATCACCTTAGGGGTAGTGTCATCGGCAAGCTCCTGCGGACGTCGGAGTGGTTTAGCTCCCCACTTTTCAGCCACTGCAAGAATTTCATCATTGTCACTGCTCACGTATATATCCTGAACATATTCTGATTTACGACAAGCCTCTATGGTATATGCCAGCAGTGGTTTTCCGTTCAGAGGGAAGATGTTCTTTCCGGGCAGACGTTTGCTGCCGCCTCTGGCAGGAATGATGGCAACGATTCGCTTATTTGTTCGGTTATGGCTCATCATGGCTTTCGGGCCACAAGGATATAACCGATTCCGTATGAACGCATGGTTTTTCGTCTGGAGTTCCGATACCAGGGTGTTGATATCGCCATTGCCCTGAAAAATCTGAAAAACCGGTTTGAAATTCTACCCGTCATTCCCTTGTTGAGGGTATCGATAAGCACATCCGGGTAACCACCGTATGAATCCAGCTGCACAACCTCCAATCCGGCAGATTCAGCAAATGCCCTCAAACCATATTCACTGTAATGTCCGAACTCATGGGGTGGTTCACCCATCCAGTTGATGAAGGTGCAGGTTACAATCGCCTTGCCTCCCGGACGAAGAATTCTGAAAAATTCAGCGAATAAATCATGTGGCTTTCGGATGTGCGGCAACACATCCGTGAGCAGGACAGTATCAAAAGATGAAGTTTCAATTTCCAGGGGTTGGTTGAGATCAGAGTAGAAATCCACAAATGGATTACCCTCTCTGGTCACTTCCCAGTCGGTGCAGACTACTTCAGATGTGATGTCCTTGTACATTCCATAATACGGCACTTTATCACAGCCACAATCAAGCAACCTGCCCGTTATGTGTTCTCTGAGTACAGGGTAATAGGCCTGAATCTGAATATCCGCAATGTGGATAGAGCCGGGGTACACTTTCGCCAGATTGGGCACATAGCGATTTTTGCGTTCATCCCATTTCCATCGCTGGGATTGCCATTGATCCGCGTTCTTCATTTCGACATTGCCACTTTATTCTCAGAGAGTACATTCATAATATCGCTGGCAACTACCTCTGCTCCGTTGCTCATGATTTCGTGGTCGGCCATATTCCGGCTGATGAAGGCATACTCGTGACTGATAAAATCAGGCAGATACTTGCCAAGTCCTGTTTCAAAGGTCTGCAATGAGATAAAAGACCCGAGATGAAATTGCTTCAGCATAAGAATATTCTCGTTGATCTCGGGATTCATTGCCTCACCGATAAGCAACATGGGAGTGCGTAAACCCACACATTCACTGATGGTGTTGAAGCCAGCACGGCCTATGACCAGATTCATGTCTGAGACATAGTCCACCATCAGGTCAGAATCCGGTATATAATGCACGTTGCGGTTTTCGCATTGAAACTTCTCGGAAACAAAAAACACGAAATCATCGAGGTCACTGACCGATTTCAATGCTTTTGCTATGGATTCAGAAAGGATGCCTGCTCCGCTATCGGCAATAAGCACCCGGAATTTATCGGTATAATTCGAGACTTTATGATTTATCTCCTTTCTCAATATCAGTGGTACCTCCACTGCTACTGATTTGTAGTGGTTGAGAATTTCGCCGGGTGTAAACGGAGGAAAGTATAATCGCTTAGCCTGACCGGCCATGGAAATGAATCTGTAAATAAGCGACGATTCGAGGGGCGGGGGATATAGTTTTGAGAAGAACCAGTCCCAGGTGAAATGTGCTATTCCGAATGCCGGAATACCCTTTTGCAGACCCACAGGAAACGCTTCATACACGAAATCAGATATCAGGAAATCGTACTCATCCGAACCTTCCATTTCCTGAGCAATGTATGCCTCTGAAATGGTTCCGTACTGTGCATAGTGCTCGCGTATAGCCGCCACATCAGGAGAGCCGTTAGGTCGTTTATGCCACAAGATATTATTGAAACGGTCGATATACTCTGCGCCGGGGATGAAACGCATGGCGGCGTTCAGATGTCTGCTCGTCTGAATTGTGATACCTATATCAGGATGGATGGCACGTAATTCTTCGATAATTGCCCTTTGACGGACAATATGGCCATAGCCCTCATCACTGAGATAAATCTTTCCCTTGTAACCCACAGTGCTCTCGATGTGCGTGCAAATATGCACTCAACATC
>JBEAZL010000138.1:0-15504 GCA_041170085.1 Bacteroidota bacterium | reverse complement strand
GTCTTTCGCAAAGAGGACTGCTCGTGGGTGATGCAGCATACAGACGCCGATTATCTGATGCTATCCAGAATTGAAGGAGAGCTCTTGTCCATGCAGGAAAATGAAAATGGTCATTGGGGTTACCGGACCAGACTGGTGAATACAAGGACAAACGTGCAAACTGAATTCATAGCTGATCATGACCTCAAACGCTTCACCGATCTTGAAATTTCGGTGAGGACAAAATTGCCTGAAGCCTGGCAGGATCATATCATGCACTAAACATGCGAAACACTAACTTTCGGCAAAATTCATCAGGAGCTATGTTCAGGCTGTTTACCATTTCTATTATCCTGCTTTTCTGCGCAAGTGTAAAGGGGCAAGCACCTTCGTGCAAAGACGTTAAGAATGGTAAATTTGAAATAACCGCTCCGGAATCAGGAACCACATACATCACCAGGTCAGGCGATGAACAGCGGGAACGAAATAAAAAACTGGGTTATGATGTCATCTTCTCGGTGGTGTGGACCGACGAATGCACATATGAACTGAGACCCAAGAAACTGATCAAAGGTGATCCTCTTATCATGGGTGATGGCACGCATGTGGTCTATAACAGCATTACCGACATTTCCGCTGAGCAATACACCGTCATCGTCTCCACTAATTTTTTTGAAGGAGCAGTGGAATTCGTGGTTGAGCGCAATTAGGCAGGGGGCACCCGGAGCCTGTGCAGTGGACATTTCGCCACTGGCGGGTACAATTATCCCAAATTATGCAGAATAACCCGACCCGTATATCTTTGTCCCACACTTTTCAGACATGCAGGAACAATCGCTTTTCAATCAGTACTTCCCCATTGTGGTTATGTCGCTCATTGCCCTCGGCTTCGTGGTGGTTTCAATGCTTGCGTCGCACTACCTGGGTCCGAAGCGGAGAAGTCAGGTGAAGAATGATCCATTTGAGTGTGGTATTGAAGTGCAGGGCAATGCCCGCACCCCCTTTTCAATCAAGTATTTTCTGGTGGCCATACTTTTCGTTCTCTTCGATGTGGAAGTGATATTCATGTATCCCTGGGCAGTGAACTTCCGTGAGCTGGGCATATTCGGGCTCTGGGAGATGTTTACCTTCATGGGACTCATGATTGTGGGCCTGATCTACATCGTGAAAAAGGGTGCCCTTAAGTGGGAATAAGTGCCCTTCCTGCCTCCTTTTCAGTACAACTTTTCGGTTCATTGGTCAACTCAGGGAACAAACCCTTACCCGCGGCTGTCTAATACCCTGAACCTACAGGTAAAAAGGTCTGGTGAAAAAGAGAAAATTCTGTTTCCCTGACTGCACCTGTGCATATACCTTTGCCGTAATGAGCTCACAAATCGATATTCGCCCAGAACACCAGCCTCCCGGGATTGAAGGAGCTGGCTTCTTTGCCACCAATCTCAATTCAGTCGTGGGTCTTGCCCGTGCCAACTCGTTGTGGCCATTGCCTTTTGCCACGTCCTGCTGCGGTATTGAATTCATGGCGACCATGGCATCTACCTACGACCTGAGCCGCTTCGGCATGGAGCGTCTCAGCTTCTCGCCCAGACAGGCTGACTTGTTGATGGTTATGGGAACCATTGCCAAAAAAATGGCCCCTATCCTTCGCCAGGTTTATGAGCAAATGGCTGAACCGAAATGGGTACTTAGCATGGGTGCCTGTGCCAGCAGCGGAGGGATATTCGACACCTACAGCGTACTGCAGGGAATCGACCGGGTTATACCGGTAGATGTTTATATACCAGGCTGTCCCCCACGCCCTGAGCAGGTGCTGGACGGTATTCTGAAAATTCAGGAGCTGGCAAAAAAGGAAGACATGAACCGCAGGCAATCGCCCGAATACAGAGCGATGCTGGCCAAATACGGACTTCAATAATGCATCATCCGCAACATCCTGGTGCCTCAACGGCATCTATTGAGTTACACGACAACGTCAAGTCACTCATCTCTGCGAAGTTCGGAGATGCACTGATTCGGTCCCAGATTGATTATGACTTTCCGGTGTTTGTAATCCGGAAAGACGCCATACATGATGTGCTGGCCTTTCTGAAAGATTCGGCTGACACAGGATTTACATACCTCACCACCATGTGCGGTATCCACTTCCCGGATAATACCGGAGAGGAATTCGCCATGATGTATCAGTTGCACAACATGCAGCGCAATCTGCGGATCCGGCTGAAAGTGTTCATGGGTACCAAAGACCTCACCCTTCCCACAGCTACTGACCTTTGGGCAGCAGCCAACTGGATGGAACGCGAGGCCTTCGATTTCTATGGATTTAAATTTTCCGGACATCCGAATCTCACCCGTATCCTGAACATGGACGAGATGAACTACCATCCGCTGCGTAAGGAATATGCACTGGAAGATGCAACGCGCGACGACAAGAAAGACGAATATTTCGGACGGTAACCCAACTATATTTTCCCTCAAGTGATGAAAGAAACTGCCGAAGATCTGGAAGCCAAAAAGGATTACAGCACACTCAATCTGGGTCCTACCCACCCTGCCACGCACGGTATTTTTCAAAACGTGCTGACCATGGATGGCGAGATCATTGTGGATGCTGTTCCGACAATAGGCTATATCCACAGGGCATTTGAAAAGCTCGCAGAGCGCCGTCCATACAATCAGATTACCCCGATTACAGACCGCCTGAACTACTGCTCTTCGCCCATCAACAATATGGGCTGGCACATGACAGTGGAAAAGCTCATCGGTTGCGAAGTGCCAAAGCGCGCGCAATACCTCAGAGTTATCATCATGGAACTCGCGAGAATCGCGGACCACATTGTTTGTGACACCGTGATCGCCGTAGATACCGGAGCCATGACAGGCTTCCTGTATCTGTTTCAGTGGCGCGAACTGATCTATGAGATTTACGAAGAAGTTTGCGGAGCGCGTCTTACTACCAACATCGGCAGAATTGGAGGTATGGAGCGCGAATTCAGCGATAAGGCATGGAGCAAACTTGACCAGTTCATGAAAGGTTTCCCCAAGGCACTGAACGAGTTCAACAATCTCGTTACACGCAACAGGATTTTCATGGACCGCACCTTGAACACAGGAGCCATCTCCGCTGAACGCGCTCTGGAGTACAGTTTTTCAGGTCCGAACCTGCGCGCTGCAGGAGTTGACTACGATGTGCGCGTAATGAATCCGTATAGTTCCTATCAGGATTTTGAATTCATCATACCGGTAGGGACCAACGGTGATACATACGACCGTTATATGGTTCGCATGGAAGAGATGTGGCAGAGCATGAGCATCATTGAACAGGCGCTGAAGAATATGCCGGATGGTCCGGTTCACGCAGATGTTCCGGAATTCTATCTGCCTCCCAAAGAAGATGTGTACAGCAAGATGGAGGCACTGATCTATCACTTCAAGATTGTGATGGGCGAGACGGATGTTCCCAAAGGTGAAGTATACCACTGCGTGGAAGCCGGAAACGGCGAATTAGGATACTATCTGATCAGCGATGGCGGCCGCACTCCGTTCAGGCTGCATATGCGCAGACCTTGCTTTATTTACTATCAGGCATATCCTGAAATGATCAAAGGAGGTATGCTCAGTGATGCCATCCTGACCATGAGTAGTATGAATGTGATTGCGGGAGAGTTGGATGCCTGAGAACTTTGATATTGAACGAAAATTATTTTAAGTGGGCAGTGCGCAGTCTGCTGCAGGCACTCGAATATGAATCGCGACAAGTAAAGAGTGAGGACATCAGCTTTGAGTAATTCAGCAAAACAGAAGACCGAAGTACCATTAAATATCCAAAAAGACAAAGAATTTAAACCCATCCTCAACTATACTGCCACATCGAAGAACAACATGTCAGAAGCCATTACATACCAAACTTCAGATAAGCGCGGGGGCTTTCGTTCCCTCATCGTTTATCAGAAAGCTCTATCTCTGACATTGGAAATTAATAAGATGGTTAATCAGTTTCCACAGCATGAGTTGTATTCTTTGACCGATCAGATAAGAAGATCAAGCCGGTCTGTATGCTCATGTATTGGTGAGGCTTACAGAAAACGTCAATACCCAAAACATTTCAGCAGCAAGCTCAGTGATGCTGATATGGAAAATACGGAAACTCAGATTTGGCTTGATATTGCTCATGGTTGCTCACTGATTTCCGACATTCAGTATTCTGATGCTATCTGCAAATCAGAAGAAATTGGTCGTTTGCTTTCTTCCATGATCGAAAATCCTGAAAAATTTGCCCCCCGGAACAGTTCAAACAATCTTATACTTGAACCAGCCGGAGCCTACCTAACCACAGAACGCAGCTTCATTCCTTCACAACAAAATTTAGACTGCCAAGTGCCTACTGGCGACTGGCTACTTCAATATAGAGACCATGAGCAATAAACTGGTTTTTTCAGATAGTACACTGGCGACAGCGAAGAAGATCATCGCGCGCTACCCTGAGGGGAAGCAGAAGAGCGCGTTGATTCCGCTTTTGCATCTTGCCCAGGCCGAGTTCGATGGCTGGCTTAGTCCGGAAGCGATGGACTATGTCGCCTCTTTACTGAATATTCAGCCCATAGAAGCATATGAGGTAGCCTCATTCTACTCTATGTTCAACCTGAACCCGGTTGGCAAGTGCGTGATTGAAGTGTGCCGTACAAGTTCTTGCTGGCTGATGGGTGCGGAAGATGTGGTAAGACACATTGAAAAGAAACTGGGTATCCATGCCGGTGAGACCACCAGCGATGGCATGTTCACGCTGAAAACTGTAGAGTGTCTGGGTTCATGCGGCACTGCGCCAATGCTTCAGTGCGGTGGCGATTACTACGAAAACCTGACTTTGGAAAAAGTGGATACACTTCTCGACAAGATGCGCAACGATGGACGTCGCAGGGTGTATACACGTGATGAAAAGATTCAAATCGACTAAAAGAAAATGGGAAGGAAGATCCTGATACAAAACGCCGAAGTTCCCGGTATCAATACGCTCAGCGGATACAGGGCCAACGGCGGATACAAGGCCTTGGAGAAAGCTCTCAAGTCGATGACTCCGGAGCAGGTGGTCGAAGAAGTAAAAACCTCCGGCCTCCGCGGACGTGGAGGTGCAGGTTTCCCCACAGGAATGAAGTGGAGCTTCCTGGCGAAGCCAGAAGGTGTGCCGCGTTATCTTGTTTGTAATGCGGATGAATCAGAGCCCGGTACCTTCAAGGACAGGTATCTGATGGAAAAAATTCCTCATCTCCTGATTGAAGGAATGATTACATCAAGCTACGCGCTTGGTGCAAAGACCTCATACATCTACATACGCGGGGAATATTTTTATGTAGCCCGCATTCTCGAGCAGGCCATTGCAGAAGCATATGAAGCCGGCATCCTCGGTAAGAATATTCTCAATTCCGGATTTGACCACGACTGTCATGTGCAGGTGGGTGCCGGTGCATATATCTGCGGAGAAGAAACCGCTCTCATTGAATCTCTCGAAGGCAAGCGTGGTAATCCGCGCATCAAGCCTCCTTTCCCTGCTGTTGCCGGATTGTGGGGCTGCCCTACTGTGGTGAACAATGTTGAGACCATTGCGGCAGTAGTTCCAATCGTGAACGAAGGCGGTGCTGCTTATGCGTCAATAGGAATTGGCAAGAGCACAGGTACCAAACTGATCTCAGCTTCTGGTCATATCAATAAGCCTGGCGTGTATGAGATTGAACTCGGAGTTCCGGTTGAAGAATTTATCTATTCCGACGAATACTGCGGAGGTATACGCAATGGCAAAAAAATGAAGGCCGTTGTTGCCGGAGGATCTTCTGTGCCCATCCTGCCCGCTGAACTTATTCTGAAAACTGCGAACGGAGAGCCCAGACTCATGACATATGAAAGCCTTGCTGACGGTGGCTTTGCGACAGGTACCATGTTGGGTTCCGGTGGCTTTATCGTGATGGATGAGGATACCAGCATTGTGAAGAATCTCTGGAACTTCACCCGTTTCTATCATCACGAAAGTTGCGGTCAGTGCAGCCCCTGCCGTGAGGGAACCGGATGGATGGAGAAAATCCTTCATAAGATTCTGGACGGTCACGGTACCCTTGCAGACGTTGACCTGCTGTGGGATATCCAAAGCAAGATTGAAGGAAAAACGATCTGTCCGCTCGGAGATGCTGCTGCATGGCCCGTGGCCAGCGCTATCAGACACTTCCGCAAGGAATTCGAAGAGTATGTTCAGCGACCATCTTCAATACGCGATGTGAAGCACTATTACCGCGTGCACAACATGGCAGAAGCCTGATCGTCAGATCGGAATTTCTGTTTTGTTCATTGAAGACCCCGACATCCTGATTAATTCTTTCCCCGGCTATATCCCAACTCTGCCAGGCGGACGGCTGTATACGCATAGCCCGAGTCGATAAGCAGTTTTCTTTCTGATGGAGACATGTTGCGGATTTTAGGACCAATGCCTGCGGATGAAATGGAGACAGTCCTATCCCAGTCATAGTGCATAAGAATCTCGCGATTCAATTGCTCCAGGATCAGCAGGTAGAACGCTTCCATAAAATCGGGAAAGTTCTTTACATCTACAGGAGCCAGGCCACCTCCAGTGCGATCCAATTCAATCTGCTCGTCCGAGTCGATGCGCACGCCAAGCACGGAATAATCGGGTATCCGGTATTTGTTACCATTCGAATCCAGCTTCGCTTCATCGAAAATGTAAACAGGAAAATTGGCAAGAATTCCACCATCTACCACGATATCGGTGACCAGACTGTCCTGAATATTTTCATAAACATTTCCCTTCTCATCAATCATCGTTGCTTCGAAATACAGCGGGATGCTCATGGAGATCCTGACCGCATCGCGAATCTTCATATCGGGATAGGTGTAGCGTGAAAAGACGATCAGCTTCTGGTTATTGATGCTCGTGGCTGTGACATAAAGGTCTGCGCATCCCCTTTCGTGCAGCTGACGAAAATTAATGTCGCGGTCAGCATGCTTTTTTGTGATGATGGAAGCAATGAACTGATCCAGCCTGTCGCTGTGGTACCAGCCAAAACGCCTTGTCAGGCGGGCAATTCCTCCGCCGAGGCCCATAGAACCATCGTTGAATCTTTCAAATGCGGTCGAAGAAATCACCTTCTCCATTTCATCAGAAGTATATCCCAGAGATAACATCAATGCAGTCATTGCGCCGGCGGATGTACCGGCAACACTCTGCAGACTGTCGGATAAACCATATTGCTCAATGGCCTTCACAACACCACAATATGCAATACCCCTTATACCTGCACCTTCGAAAACCAGATGCCTTACAGGAAACTGCTGGCCCGAAACAGAAAGTGAAAAGCCTAAAGCAATTATTACAATGAATGATCTGAGGGCGCTGCACATATAAGCCATACTTAAAACACGAAGTAAGTGAAGAAAGCACCAGAGAGGTCATATCATTTGCTCCTTTTCTTGACTCACATCAATGCCTTCAGAATGAATGACATGCAACCTTTGCAGCGCAAATCAAAATAAATTGTCATGTCAACTATGAAATGGAATCTGGACCCGACCCATGCGGAAATCGGTTTTAAGGTGCGTCACCTGATGATCACCAATGTGAGCGGAGCTTTCAAGAAGTTCAACGGAGAAGTAGAAACCGATGGTGAAGATTTCACTACGGCACGTGTGAAGTTCTCTGTCGAAACCTCTTCAGTGGACACCGGTAATGAGCAAAGAGACGGCCACCTGAAGTCGGCCGATTTCTTCGATGCTGAAAATCACCCTAATATGGTATTCGAAAGCACCGGAATGAAGAAGGTCGACGATGGCAACTACGAATTGCACGGAAACCTGACCATCCGCGAAACCACGCATCCGGTTAAGTTTGATGTAGAGTTTGGTGGAATCGGCAAAGACCCATGGGGCAATACCAAAGCGGGATTCAGCCTGAATGGCAAGATCCGCCGCACCGACTGGGGACTTAACTGGAATGCCCCGATTGAAGCTGGCGGAGTGCTGGTGAGCGAGGACGTGAAAATCCACGCTGAGGTGCAATTTGCCAAATAAGAAGAGCTAATTCAGGGGTCGCCCGACCTGCTAATAAGGGGCAATTTCGGAGAGGTGACCGGTAACCCCAGTATTTACAGGGTATCCGGTCACCTTTCGAGCTTTATACAGACCGATTCAAAATGGCCATTTTTTTAGACATACAGAGGCCCGGTCGATTATTTTTGCCACACCTGCGCCGGGGGCTAAATTTCCCGCCAGGGTTACAACCTGTAAACCATGCCGAAAGTCACGATTGACGGAATAACCATCGAAGTACCCGACGGTACCACCATACTCAATGCAGCCCGCATGATTGGCGGGGAGGTTGTGCCGCCCGCTATGTGTTATTACTCTAAGCTGAAGACAAGCGGTGGGTATTGCCGCACATGCATTGTGAAGGTCACCAAGGGCAGCGAGAAAGATCCACGCCCTATGCCCAAGCCGGTTGCCTCTTGCAGGACAACCGTAATGGATGGTATGGAAGTCCAGAACATTACATCTCCTGAAGTACTGGAGGCCCGTGCAGGCGTAGTTGAATTTCTTCTGCTGAATCATCCTCTGGATTGCCCGGTATGCGACCAGGCCGGAGAATGTCACCTGCAGGATCTGGCATATGAAAACGGAAAGGCCGGAACACGGTATGAGTTCCCCAGGAGGGAATTCGAAAAGATAGATATCGGAGAAAAGGTGCAGCTTCATATGAATCGCTGTATCCTTTGTTACCGCTGCGTAAAAGTGGCAGACCAGCTGACCGACAAGCGCGTGCATGGTGTGATCAACCGCGGTGAGGTGGCTGAGATCTCTACCTACATCCAGAATGCGATCGATAATGAAATGTCTGGAAACGTGATCGATGTGTGCCCTGTGGGTGCGCTCACTGACAAGACATTCCGCTTCAAGAGCAGGGTGTGGTATACCAAGCCGGTAGATGCACACCGCGATTGTCCTACCTGCAGCGGCAAGGTTCGCCTGTGGTACAAAGGTGAAGACGTTTTGCGCGTTACAGCGCGTAAGGACCAGTACGGTGAGGTGGAAGACTGGATTTGTAATACTTGTCGCTTCGACAAGAAGCATACCTCAGATTGGGTTATTGAAGGGCCTTCAGAGATTTCAAGACATTCTGTAATCTCAGCGAATCATTACGAGAGCTTACAGGCACTGAAGGCAACGATTGACAGGCAAAGGAAAGGTCTGCCACATGGTTCCAAAGTAGATCTTGGACACGGCGCACTTGACCCAAATAACGTTTGACCAGATAACAAACTCTATACATGAGCCCTGAGCTGATATTCTCCATTATTCTGTGTGTCGCAGTATTTGCTATATCCCTTGGTATTGCGGCTTACGCAACCTGGGGAGAAAGAAAATTTGCTGCGGTACTTCAGGACCGCGTAGGTCCAAACCGCGCAGGTCCTTTCGGACTCCTCCAACCTCTTGCCGATGGTATCAAGATGTTCATGAAGGAGGAAATGATTCCCAACCAATCCAACAAGTGGCTATTCATTCTCGGACCCTGTTTTTTCATGCTCACCTCACTCATGGTTAGTGTTGTGATACCATGGGGAAGTGATGTGACCATTGACGGAATTACCTATGCCCTTCAGATCACCGATATCAACATCGGAATACTTTACATCTTCGGTGTAGTATCCATGGGTATCTACGGAATTATGATCGGGGGCTGGGCATCGAACAATAAATACTCGCTGCTCGGAGCGCTTCGTGCGTCATCTCAGATGATCAGCTACGAGATTGCGATGGGTCTTTCGATCATCGCGCTGGTCATGGTAACCGGAACACTGAGTTTGCGCGAGATTTCTGCACAGCAGGATCTTGGGCTGGCCAATATCGTTTATCAGCCACTCGGATTTTTGATCTTCATGGTTTGTGCATTCGCTGAAGCGAACCGCGCTCCATTTGACCTGGCAGAATGTGAAAGTGAACTTATCGGAGGTTATCACACCGAGTATTCTTCGATGAAACTTGGACTGTACCTGTTTGCAGAGTACATCAACATGTTTGTGTCTTCGGCACTCATGGCCACGCTCTATTTCGGAGGATATAACTTCCCGTTCCAGCATGAGATTGCGGATGCACTTGGTCTTTCTGCCAATTTGCTGTCCATCATTCAGGTGCTTGTATTCTTCGGAAAGATTACGCTGTTCATTCTGTTCTTCATGTGGGTGCGCTGGACGCTGCCCAGATTCAGATACGATCAGCTGATGAGCCTGGGCTGGAAAGTCCTCCTCCCTCTGGCTCTTGCGAATATTTTCATTACCGGACTTGTTATGTTCTTCCTTGGAAAACTGAAATAAAGAAAGGAATTCATGCCATTAACTAACCGAAGCAAAACCGTTACTGTCAGGGAGCTCACGCTCTCTGAAAGACTATACCTGCCAGCTATTTTCAAGGGGATGCTGATTACCATTTCGCATCTTTTCAAACGTAAACCCACGGTGAAATACCCGGAGGTGCAGCGTGAAATGGCTCCGGTATATCGCGGACAACATGTTCTGAAACGTGATGAGGCAGGAGCTGAACGTTGCACAGCCTGCGGGCTTTGTGCTGTTGCCTGTCCTGCAGAAGCCATCACGATGGAAGCTGCTGAAAGAAAAAAAGGAGAAGAGAATCTGTATCGCGAAGAGAAATATGCCAGCATCTATGAGATCAATATGCTGCGTTGCATTTTCTGCGGACTTTGCGAAGAAGCATGTCCGAAGGAAGCCATCTTCCTCACGGATCGTATAGTGCCTTCGTCGTTCACCAGAGGAGAGGAAGTTTTTGGAAAAGACAAGCTGGTTGAACCTGCTGATGCACGTGTTGATGTTACCAGACGTCAGACTTCTGAAGTTCTGGAGTTCAAGCAGGATAAGAAGCATTATCACAACAGAACTTTTCTGGACAAAGCCCCAAGGCAACACAGGGCACACTGACCTACCGAAGAATAAAGACCTATGCTGACGCAATATATTTTCTGGTTCCTCACTTTCCTGGCGATATTCAGTGCCATAGGAATGATATTCAGCCGCAACCCGGTTTACAGCGTGTTGTCGCTCATCATCACCTTCTTTGCCATTGCCGGACACTACTTCCTTTTGAATGCCCAGTTTCTGGGTGCAGTGCACATCATCGTATATGCAGGAGCCATCATGGTTTTATTCCTGTATGTCATTATGATGCTTAATCTGAACAACCTGCAGGAAGACCGAAAGAGTTTTATAGCCAAGGCTCTCGCGGCCATCTCTGGTGGTGTATTGCTTCTCGTTCTGGTATCAGGACTTCGCGATGCGGAGGTGAAGAATATCACTGCAGTGCCTGGTAGCGAGAACAACGGACTTGTAGAAAATATCGGTCAGGTCCTCTTCAGAGAATACCTTCTTCCATTTGAACTGGCTTCGATCCTCTTCCTCGGAAGCATGGTTGGTGCCGTTTACCTATCAAAAAAGAGCAACGCCTGATGGAACTCATTCCCGGAATAAACATTCAGCATTATCTGCTGCTTTCTGCAATCCTTTTTGCATTGGGCACATTCGGAATCATGTACCGGCGCAATGCCATCATCATGTTCATGTGTGTTGAGCTCATGCTGAACGCTGTGAACGTGGCGCTGGTTGCCTTCTCCAAAATGTGGGGAAATACGGACGGACAGATCATGGTATTCTTCATCATGGTGGTGGCCGCTGCTGAGGTAGCAGTTGGTCTTGCCATACTGATGATGATGTACCGCAACATACATACAACCAATACCGATGCCCTGAACCGCATGAAGTGGTAATGGCACAGATAACCAGCAAGATGACATTTGATCGCAGCCTTAGACAAAATGCCAAAAGCGCGAAAAATGCATCCGCAGAACAACACTTGTTACACCGATAAACCCCTATGGAAAGCCTAGTAAGTCTGGTCCCACTTTTTCCGCTGGTATCGTTCCTCTACATCACCTTTGTTGGTAAAGGGTTGTCGAAGAACCTGATAGGCATGATATCCTCAGGCTCGGTCCTGTTGTCATTCCTCACCGCGGCTACCATCTTCGGCTCGCGTCTCCATTCCAGCGACGCTGTTATTGTGCCTGTATTTGACTGGATAAGCAGTGGTGATCTGAATGTAGGTATCCGCTTTCTGGTTGATCCACTGTCATCGATCTACCTGATGTTCATCACAGGCGTAGGATTTCTGATACATGTTTACTCCATCGGTTACATGCATGAAGATGAAGGCTTCAATCGATTCTTTGCCTACCTCAACCTCTTCGTTTTCTTCATGCTGATTCTCGTTCTGGGCGATTCATATCTGACCATGTTCGTAGGATGGGAAGGTGTAGGTCTTTGCTCATTCCTTCTGATTGGTTTCTGGTCGAAGGACATGAAAAACAACGATGCTGCCAAGAAAGCATTTATCATGAACCGAATCGGAGACCTCGGGTTCATTCTCGGAATGTGTCTCCTGTTCTTCCAGGCCGGCACCCTTAACTATGATGAACTCTTCATCAGTCGCACTGCCGGAATACTCAGCAGCGAAACGACAACCTGGGTTGCAGTTCTGCTGTTCATTGGCGCCATGGGTAAGAGTGCTCAGATACCTTTACATACCTGGCTCCCTGATGCGATGGCTGGTCCTACCCCGGTGTCAGCCCTGATCCACGCAGCCACAATGGTTACTGCCGGTATCTACATGGTGGCAAGAAGCAGTGAGTTCTTCGCATCAAGCGAAACAGCAAGCCAGATTGTTCTTTGGGCGGGAATGCTCACCGCGCTGATGGGAGCAACCATTGCACTCACACAAAACGACATCAAAAAAGTTCTGGCATACTCTACGGTCTCACAACTGGGATTCATGTTCATTGCCCTTGGAATGGGTGCTTATACCACAGCAGTGTTCCATGTAATTACACATGCATTTTTCAAAGCCCTCTTATTCCTTGGCAGTGGTTCTGTGATCCACGCTATGGGAGGAGAACAGGACATCAGGCGCATGGGAGGTCTGAAGAATCATATGAAAACAACCCATCTGACCTTCCTGATTGGCACCATTGCCATCAGTGGAATTCCGCCTCTCGCCGGATTCTTTTCCAAGGATCAGATCATTGCAGTCGCCTTCGAACAGAACATAGTGGTTTTTGTGCTGGCTACCGTTGCATCAGCACTTACTGCATTCTATATGTTCCGACTTTACATCCTCACCTTCCATGGTAAATTCAGAGGAACACACGAGCAGGAACATCACCTCCATGAGTCACCTGCCGTAATGACCGTACCCCTTGTGGTTCTTGCAGTGCTTTCCGTTGTAGGTGGATTTATGGGATTCCCTCATGGAGCTGGTCATGCGATGCATATACCACACTGGCTCGATCACTTCCTGGAGACATCAACAGGTGTGTACGAGCCGATGATGAGTGCCGGAACTGAAGCCATTCTCATGGTAGTAGCAACATTAGTTGCCGTGGCAAGTCTCTGGTATGCCTGGAGAATTTACAAAGTGAACAACACCCGCGCGCTGGAGGATAGCGAGATCAGGGGTGGATGGCACAAGTTACTCCTGAACAAGTACTGGATAGATGAATTGTACGACTCAGCGATCCGCAAACCTCTTGACGCGATCAGCCATTTCACAGCGAGATGGACAGAACCAAAAGTTGTAGATGGTGCTGTGGATGGCGCCGGAAACCTTGCCAGAAACATGGGCAGCCAGTTGCGAAAACTTCAGAATGGAAGGATGTACATCTATATCGCGTCCATGGTGATTGCCCTGATTGCGATGCTAATCTGGAAAACCTGAACGAACATACTCACCTTACGATATTGACCCGAAGAATATGCTGACGCTCCTGATTATATTAATGCCCCTGCTGCTCTCACTTGGTGTGATGGTCGCAGGTCCGTCCTTAGCCCGCCGTGTTGCGCAGGGTGGGTCCATCGCCGGACTCCTGCTCACGTTGGCAGCTGTGTTCCAGTATCAAACCGGTAACACAGCTCAACTGACATTCCATCAGCCATGGATGCAGAATCTGGGTATCAGCTTTCACTTTACCCTTGACGGAATTTCACTGGTTCTGCTGTTGCTCACCAACATTTGCGCACCATTCATTATCTGGATTGCAGGTAGGCGCGAGATGCGCAACCCGCATATCTTCTATTCACTTGTTTTACTCATGCTTGCGGGAATGACCGGTTGCTTTGCGGCGGCTGATGGTTTCCTGTTCTACCTCTTCTATGAAATAAGCCTCATCCCGATTTTCTTCATTGCACACGTGTGGGGACAAGCCGAGAACAAGAATTACGTGACACTCAAATTTTTCATCTATACCCTCTTCGGTAGTTTGTTCATGCTGCTGTCGCTTATCTATGTTTATCTGCACACACCCGAAAATTCTTTCGCTCTGGACGCGCTGTACCGCGCCGGAAGCTCGCTGAGCGGTCCTGAACAGGGACTCGTATTTGCAGGAATCTTTCTCGCCTTCGCTGTGAAGATGCCTGTGTTTCCTTTTCACACCTGGCAGCCTTCTACCTACGATATGGCGCCAACTGCAGGAACCATGCTTCTGGCAGCGATAATGCTCAAGATGGCTACCTACGGTCTGATTCGTCTGGTATTACCAATGGTTCCGGAGGGCGTTGAAGACTATGGATCATGGGCTATCGCTCTGAGCGTTGTCTCTGTCGTATATGCTTCTGCGATGGCTATCGCTCAGAAAAGGTATAAACTCCTCATCGCATATTCGTCCATTGCGCACGTGGGTATCATCAGCGCCGGCGTGCTTTCAGGTAACACCCAGGGAATACAGGGCGGACTGATCGAGATGCTGAGTCACGGTATTCTTGCCGTCGGACTTTTCTATGTATATGACATACTCACCAGCCGTCTCAATTCCGATGACATGCACGCTATGGGAGGAATCAGAGAAGTGAATCCCCTGTTCACCTTCCTGTTTTTCATCATTGTAATGGGATCAGTTGCTCTTCCCTTTACAAGTGGCTTCGTGGGTGAATTCCTGTTGCTGGCCGGACTTGCTCAGTCCAGCATGATCGCTGCTGCTATTGCCGGTCTGTCTGTGATACTGGGTGCGTTGTATATGCTGAGAGCATTTCAGCGCATGTTCCTCGGAACGCCTAATGCCCTGACGCAGGGATTTCAGTCACTCAATTCCACAGAAAAAACGATTCTTATTCTTATCGTGATCCTGGTCATCGGAATCGGAATCTATCCGAAACCACTTTTTGATTTGACTGCCGGATCTGTAAATGCCCTGTTGACGCGATGAAAGAAATTTTAATATCTTCTCTAGCCGGTGTCGGCGTACTCGTACTTGACCTTTTCAACCTGCGACGTATTGCTGTGCCCTTTATACTGGTTGCTCTTGCTGCCCTCACCACCGTTTCCATTCTCGACTGGAATAAAGTTGAAGATGTCTTTGGACATGGTATGCTGGTATTCGACAATCTTGCCCTCGCCTTTGGTGCCGTTCTGGCATTTGTTCTTCTT
>JBEAZL010000137.1:0-14222 GCA_041170085.1 Bacteroidota bacterium | reverse complement strand
TTTCTTAAAAAAAAATGCCCGCTAAGCGGGCATTTTTCACATTCATATCCAGAGTAACCTGAGTCAATCTCAGCTTAGGATTACTCAGCTTTTGGTTCGTTTGAATCCGCTGCCGGTGTCTCCGGAGTGCTGTCAGCAGCTCCGTCGGCCTTCTTGCGGGCTCCACCACGACGTGTACGCTTTTTAGCAGAAGCTTCAGCAGACTTGCCATAGATGGTGTTGAAATCCACCAGCTCGATCATACACACTTCGGCGTTGTCTCCCTGACGGAAGCCCATGCGGATGATACGGGTGTATCCTCCCGGACGATCTGCCACCTTAGGGGCAACTTCACGGAAGAGTTCGGTAACGGCTTCCTTGTTTTTCAGGTAGGCGAAAACCATACGACGGCTGTGCGTGCTGTCGGCTTTCGACTTGCTGATAAGTGGCTCCACGTAGCGGCGCAAAGCTTTTGCCTTGGCCACAGTAGTGGTGATCCTCTTGTGTTCTATGAGGGAGCAAGCCATATTGGCCAGCATGGCCTTACGGTGTTCCGACTTTCTTCCCAGGTGGTTTACTGTTCTTCCGTGTCTCATCGCTAATGCTTCTTTCTATGCTATCTGTTATCGTTGCGGATCAGAGAATTAGTCTCTGTCCAGCTTGTACTTGGTAGTGTTCATTCCGAACTGAAGTCCTTTGTTTTCTACAAGTTCTTCAAGTTCTGTCAGAGACTTCTTACCGAAGTTTCTGAATTTCAAAAGGTCGTTCTTGTTGTATGCAACGAGGTCGCCGAGTGTTTCGATATCTGCGGCCTTGAGGCAGTTCAGAGCGCGAACTGAGAGGTCCATATCCACAAGACGGGTCTTGAGGAGCTGGCGCATGTGCAGTGAAGACTCATCGAATTCTTCCACCTCTTTCTTCATCTCGGTCTCCAGAGAGATCTTCTCGTCGCTGAAGAGCATGAAGTGGTGAATCAGAATCTTGGCTGCTTCCTGCAGAGCGTTCTTCGGTGTGAGGCTACCATCACCCTGAATTTCCAGGATGAGCTTTTCGTAGTCAGTCTTCTGTTCAACCCTGTAATTCTCAACGGTGAATTTCACGTTGCGGATAGGGGTGAAAATTGAATCGAGGAATACAGTACCTACCGGGTAGTGGCTGGTCTTGTTTTCTTCAGATGGGCGGTAACCGCGACCCTTTCCAATCTGAACCTCCATGCGGAGTTTCACTTTAGGGTCCATGTTGCAGATTACGTGGTCAGGGTTCAGCACCTGAAAAGAGGTGGTGAATTTACCAATGTCACCTGCGGTGAACTGGGCCTGATCGCCGAGAACAACTACTACTTTTTCAGTATCGGCAGAGTCGATCTGGCGCTTGAAACGAACCTGTTTCAGGTTGAGGATGATCTCGGTGAGATCTTCCACTACCCCTTTGATGGTGGCGAACTCGTGGTCCACGCCATCAATTTTTATGGAAGTGATTGCAAAACCCTCAAGGGAGCTGAGCAAGATCCTGCGAAGAGCATTTCCGATGGTAATGCCGAAGCCAGGTTCGAGCGGACGGAATTCAAATGATCCTGTAAAATCATTTGATTCGAGCATCACAACCTTATCAGGTTTTACGAAATCCAGTATTGCCATGTGTGTTTTATAAGGGTTCTGTAAAGTAGCTGAGCTAAAGATTACTTCGAGTACAATTCGACGATCAGTTGTTCCTTGATGTTCTCAGGAATCTGAGTGCGCTGAGGATACGCGAGGAAAACACCCTGCATATCGCCACCGTTCCAGTCGAGCCACTCGTAGTTCTTGCGATTTCCGAGGCTGAGGGTAATGGCCTGAAGTGACTTTGACTTCGGACGAACCGCGATACGGTCGCCAGGACGAACCTGGAAAGAAGACACGTTCACTACGTTGCCATTCACCATGATGTGGCGGTGAGAAACCAGCTGACGTGCACCGCTTCTGGTTGGGGCAATTCCGAGGCGGAACACCACGTTGTCCAGACGAGCTTCGCAGTAGCTGAGAAGAATTTCACCGGTTACACCTGGCTTTGCAGAAGCCTTGAGGTAGAGGTTCTCGAACTGCTTCTCGAGGATACCATAGGTGTATTTCGCCTTCTGCTTCTCGGCGAGCTGAACAGCGTATTCAGACTGCTTGGCGCGACGCTTGTTCGGGCCGTGCTGTCCGGGAGGATAGTTCCTCTTTTCGAGCACCTTATCTGGTCCGAAGATCGGTTCGCGGAATCGTCTGGCGATCTTAGTGGTTGGTCCTGTATATCTGGCCATTTCCTTTTAGCTGTAAATAATTATAATTAGATTCTTCTCTGCTTGGGTGGACGGCATCCGTTGTGAGGAATTGGAGTAACGTCAACGATTTCAGTTACCTCAATACCTACACCATGGATGGTGCGGATGGCGCTTTCGCGACCTGCACCCGGGCCTTTCACATACACCTTCACCTTGCGGAGTCCCAGTTCGTGCGCCTCACGTGCGGCCTGGTCAGCGGCTACCTGGGCGGCATACGGTGTGTTCTTTTTAGAACCACGGAAGCCCATTTTACCGGCTGAAGACCATGAGATCACCTGACCCTGGTTGTTGGTAAGGCTGATGATGATGTTGTTGAAAGTGGATTGCACATGGGCCTGGCCGATGGCTTCCACCACTACATTCTTCTTTTTCTTCTTTTCAATTTTAGCCATGATATTCTATGCTAAAGGCTATTGCTTATTTAACTGCTTTCTTCTTGTTGGCAACGGTCTTACGCTTACCTTTTCTGGTGCGGGCGTTGTTCTTGGTCGACTGTCCGCGGAGCGGCAGACCAGTACGGTGACGCACACCACGGTAGCATCCGATATCCATCAGGCGCTTAATGCTCAGCTGAACTTCAGACCTGAGGGCACCCTCAGTCTTAATCTCCGCTGTGATGAAATTCCTGATCTTGCTGAGATCATCGTCATCCCATTCCTGCACCTTCTTGTCATAACTCACCCCTGCTGCATCGAGAATTCGACGGGCGCGGCTTCTTCCAATACCGAAGATGTAGGTAAGTCCTACTACACCTCTTTTGTTGCGGGGCAAATCAATACCTGCTATTCTGGCCATTTGTCTATATAAATTTCTCCCTGACGGGAATTTTTATCCTTGTCTCTGTTTGAACTTTGGGTTCTTCTTGTTGATCACATAGAGTCTGCCCTTACGGCGCACAATCTTGCACTCGGCTGACCTCTTCTTAATGGATGCTCGAACTTTCATTGCTCTTGTTATTTATATCTGAAGGAAATCCTTCCTTTAGTCAAATCATATGGTGACATTTCCACTTTCACCCTGTCCCCTGGCAGGATTCGGATGTAATTCATCCTCATCTTACCTGAGATATGTGCCGTGATCACGTGACCGTTCTCGAGTTCAACTCTGAACATTGCGTTCGAGAGGGCTTCGATGATCGTACCGTCTAACTCTATTGACGTTTGTTTGGCCATTTCTTTTTTACACCAGGCTTGTAGCCTGTTCAATTAACTCAAATGTTGATAAAACTTCAGCTTTGTTCTTTCTCACCACAATCGTGTGTTCGAAGTGAGCACTTGGCAACCCGTCGGCGGTCAGAATCGTCCAACCGTCGCTGTGTTGCTTCACCGTTCTCTTACCCAGGTTAATCATGGGTTCGATGGCGATGACAAGTCCTTCCATCAGCACAGGGCCTGAGCCTCTTCTGCCGAAGTTGGGTACTTCCGGCGCTTCGTGAAGGTTTCTTCCCAGGCCGTGACCTACGAGTTCCCTCACCACACCGTAACCGTTCTTCTCGGCTTCTTCCTGCACTGCGAAACTGATGTCTCCTACTCTTTTGCCGGCTACCGCCTGTTCAATGCCTTTTTCAAGACATCTGCGGGTCACCTCAAGTAGTTTGCGCACTTCTGCTGAAACCTCACCCACTTCAAAAGTGTAGGCACTGTCTCCGTAGAAGCCGTTCATCAGAACTCCGCAATCCACACTCACAATATCTCCTTCCTTCAGCGGCTCGCTGGTCGGTATTCCGTGAACTACCGTGCTGTTTACACTGGCACAGATAGAATTCGGAAAACCGTTGTATCCGAGGAAACCAGGGTAGCCCCCGTTGTCGCGGATAAAAGTCTCAGCCACCTTATCCAGATCCAGGGTTGAAACCCCGGGGCGGATGTGGCGTGCCACTTCTGCTAAAGTTTTTCCAACAAGCAAAGAACTTTTGCGGATCAGCTCAATCTCCTCCTCGGTCTTGTACACCGGTTTGTTTTCCCTCGCCACTTAGCTGTCCTCAATTTTTTTAGTACGGTGAGCCGGTGCCCATCGTTGTAGCAGACGTGGATCTGCCACGAATACGACCTGATTTCATCAGGCCATCATAATGCCTCGAAAGCAGGTGGCTTTCGATTTGCTGCAGTGTATCCAGAAGAACACCTACTGTGATGAGCAGTGAGGTACCTCCGTAGAACAGAGCAAAGCCCTGCGTCTTGGTGAGCGTCGAAACGAATACCAGAGCGGGCAGTATAGCAACAATTCCTACGAACACCCCACCAGGAAGTGTGATCTTCGAGAGAACATTGTCGATAAAGTCAGATGTAGGCTTACCAGGTTTAACACCGGGAATAAAATTGCCGTTCCTCTTCAGGTCTTCAGCGATGTTCGCCGGGTTAGTGGTAATCGCGGTGTAAAAGTACGTGAAAAGTACGATCATCACGAAAAACAGCATGTTATACCAGAAACCATAAACGTTGCCGAGGCTGGTCAGGACTGCGTTATCCCTGAATGTCTCCATTTGCTGCAGGTAGAGTGGCAGGAACATGATCGCCTGAGCGAAAATGATCGGCATTACACCAGCGCTGTTCACGCGAAGCGGAATGAAAGAACGCGCACCCTCACCTTGCGGGAGGTGTGAAGGAGTTCCGGCATTCATCCGTGCCATTTGAACCGGTACACGGCGCACAGCCTGTACGATTGCCACACAGAATCCGACTACAGCGAAGAGCACAGCAAGTTCAACAATAAAGAAGTAAAGGCTCTGCGTAGAAGCTTCCTGATAGAAAGCGCCTGGCAAATCCGCGAGGATACCTACCATGATGATCAGGGAGATACCGTTTCCGATTCCCTTATCTGTGATTTTCTCACCCATCCAGAGGATAAACAGGGTGCTGCAGGTAAGGATAATTACTGCTGCAGGAACCCAGAGAGCCGAGTCAGGGCGTGCGCCCGGATCGATGGTAGAGAGGATGTAACCCGGAGCCTGCACAACGCCGATGGCGATGGTCAGCATACGGGTCCACTGGTTGATTTTCTTCCTTCCGCTCTCCCCTTCCTTCTGAAGTTTCTGAATGGTTGGCACTGCCAGACCAAGGAGCTGGATGATAATCGAAGCCGAGATGTACGGCATGATACCCAGAGCAAAGATTGAGGCCCTGCTGAAGGCACCACCGGTGAAGAGACCGAGAAGTCCCATCAGACCAGACTGATCGCCCTGATCCAACTTGCTCGAGTCCACACCAGGAAGTACGATGTATGATCCGATACGGTAAACCAGCAAGAGAGCGAGAGTGAAGAGAATTTTCTTCCTCAGTTCCTCGTGATGGTATATATCCCTCAGTTTTTGAAAAAGTCCTTTCATAAGGAGTGCTATTAAAGCGTGGTTGCTTGTCCGCCTGCGCCTTCAATTGCCTTGCGGGCAGTTTCAGAGAAAGCGTGAGCTGTTACATTCACTTTTGATTTCAGTTCGCCTCGTCCGAGGATCTTCACCAGGTCTTTCTTGGCGGAGATACCGTATTGAACAAGGGTATCCGGAGTTACTTCAGTCACGTTGTACTTCTCGATGAGGCTCTGGAGCGTATCGAGGTTGATGCCTTTGTATTCAACGCGGTTGAAATTCTTGAAGCCAAACTTTGGCAGACGGCGCTGCAGTGGCATCTGACCACCTTCGAAGCCGATCTTTCTCTTGGTACCAGAACGCTGGCCGGCACCTTTGTGACCACGTGTAGAAGTACCACCGTGACCGGAACCTTCTCCGCGACCGATTCTCTTCCGGTTTTTCACCGCGCCATCGGCTGGCTTTATTTCATGCAGTTTCATAGTCGAAAAATTCCTTTGCGATTATTTGTACTCTACTTTGAGGAGGTGGCTCACAGCGCGGATCATACCCTGAATATTAGGGCTGAGATCCTTTTCTACGGGCACATTGAGTTTCTTGATACCCAGAGCTTCGATAGTGGCCTTCTGTCTCTTTGGGAGGTCGATGGCACTGCGTACCTGAGTGATGATCACTTTTGCCATGATTCTTCAGATTATCCGTTATAAACTTTTTCTATTGCAACTCCGCGTGTAGCAGCGATTTCACGGGCATCACGCAGGCGTGAAAGTGCGTCGAGGGTTGCCTTCACCACGTTGTGTGGGTTAGAAGATCCCTGCGACTTCGCCAGTACGTCGGTTACACCGGCGCTCTCCAGCACAGCGCGCATAGCACCACCTGCGATTACACCAGTACCGTGTGAAGCTGGCTTGATGAGTACACGTGCACCACCAAACTTGCCGTATTGTTCGTGAGGTATGGTACCTTTCTGAACCGGAACCTGAATGAGGCTCTTCTTAGCTTCTTCGATACCCTTGGTGATGGCTTCGGTAACTTCTTTTGACTTACCGAGACCGTGGCCTACGATACCATTTTCATTACCAACCACCACGATGGCTGCGAAACCGAAGGTTCTACCACCCTTGGTCACCTTGGTGACACGGTTAACGGCAACCAGGCGATCTTTCAGCTCAGCGTCGGTGGCCCGTACATTTTTGCGATCCTGTGACATTCTCTTTTCTTGTTATCAGAATTTGAGTCCTCCTTCTCTTGCACCTTCGGCGAGTGATTTCACACGGCCGTGGTACAGGTAACCTCCGCGGTCGAAAACCACTGCGGTAACACCGGCAGCGATAGCTCTTTCAGCGAGGGCCTTTCCAACCAATTTTGCTTTTTCCACCTTGTTTGCAGCCTCACCGAGTTTCAGTGATGATGCAGATACGATGGTAGCACCGGTCTGGTCGTTGATGACCTGTGCATATATTTCCTTATTGCTTCGGAATACAGACAGACGCGGTGTTTCAGCGCTGCCCACCACTTTACCGCGGATGCGGCTGCGGATCTTCTTTCTGCGTGATTCTTTATTGAATGCCATTTTCCTACACTATTATTATTTGGCAGCTGTCTTACCAGCCTTCTTTCTGACAAATTCACCAGCCAGGCGCACACCTTTTCCTTTGTATGGCTCAGGCTTCCTGAGAGAGCGGATTTTAGCCGCTACCATGCCAAGGAGTTGCTTGTCGTGGCACTCCAGGGAAATCACGGGGTTCTCCCCTTTTTCAGCCCTCGCAGAAACCTTCAGTTCAGAAGGAATTTCGATTACGATGGGGTGAGAGTAACCCAGAGAGAGTTCGAGCAACTGACCAGTGGTCTTGGCCCTGTAACCTACCCCGATCATCACCAGGTCCTGCTTGAAGCCTGTGCTCACGCCGGTAACCATATTGTTGATCAGTGCGCGGTACAGACCGTGCTTTGAGCGAGCATCCTTGTGATCGCTGGAGCGGGACAGTGTAACCTTACCGTCAGCGATTTCAACGCTGATGGCAGGATCCACATACTGCGACAACTCGCCTTTTGGTCCCTTCACCTTCACCACATTGTCCACCATGGAGATTTCAACTCCTTTGGCGATTTCGACGGGTGCTTTTCCAATCCTTGACATTTCTTATCCTTTTTACGGGTTGATCATTGATTAATAAACATAGCAGAGTACTTCTCCACCTACGTTGTCGCGGCGTGCTTCCTTATCCGTCATTACTCCTCTTGAAGTAGAAAGGATAGAGATACCGAGACCATTCAGTACGCGTGGAATCTCACCTGCTCCTGAGTACTTCCGGTGACCCGGAGTAGAAATCCTGGTGATATTGGTAATCGCCGGCTTCTTGGTCTTGAGGTTGTACTTCAGGGCGATTTTAATTACGCCTGGCTGTCCTTCATCGAACTTGTAGTTCAGGATGTAACCCTTTTCCATGAGGATCTTGGTAATTTCCTTCTTGAGGTTACTGGCCGGGATTTCCACCACCTTGTGACGTGCAGTCTGCGCGTTACGGATTCTGGTGAGGTAATCTGCAATAGGATCTGTATACATGTTTTGGCTCCTTTTGTCTGTTTAAAATATTACCAGCTGGCTTTTTTAACTCCCGGAATTCTTCCCTCGAGGGCGAGTTCGCGGAACTGGTTACGGCAAATACCGAACTGGCGGATGTATCCACGTGGGCGACCTGTCAGCTGACAGCGGTTGCGTACGCGAACCCTGCTGCTGTTGCGTGGGAGCTTTTGGAGGGCATCCCAATCGCCTGCCTTCTTCAGTTCTTCCCTTTTGGCGGCGTATTTATCGGCGAGAGCGATTCTCTTTCTCTCGCGGGCCTTCATTGATTCTTTAGCCATGGCTTATGGTATACTTCTATTATTTGGTAAATGGGAATCCGAATTCTTCAAGAAGAGCACGAGCTTCTTCGTTGTTGCCGGCAGTGGTCACAAACGTGATGTCCATACCGTTCAGTGCCTTGATCTTATCCAGGTCAATTTCCGGGAAGATGATCTGCTCTTTCACACCGAAAGAGAAGTTACCTCTTCCGTCGAAGCCGTTGGACTTCACGCCGCGGAAGTCGCGGGTACGTGGCAGTGCAACACTGATCAGACGATCCAGAAAATCATACATCATATCGCCACGGAGGGTCACTTTGGCACCGATAGATACACCCTTCCTCAGTTTGAAGTTAGAGATGTCCTTGGTGGCTGCAGTGGCCACGGCCTTCTGACCGGTGATCAGCGTAAGTTCTTCAACTGCCGCATCAATCAGCTTCTTGTCTGAAGTTGCCTTTCCAATACCCTGGTTCAGGCAAATCTTGGTGATACGCGGCACCTGCATGCTCGACGTATAACCGAAACGGTTCTGCATGTTCGAGGTGATTTCTTCCTCGTACTTCTTTCTTAGTCTGGGTACGTAGCTCATTTCAGTGTCTCCCCTGATTTTTTCGAGAATCTCTCGAGTTTACCTTCTTCGTTTCTTCTGCGGCCAACGCGTGTTGCATTGCCCTTGGCATCGATAACCTTCACATTCGAGATGTGGATACCAGCTTCCTTCTTCACCAGTCCACCCTGTGGGTTTTGTGCTGAAGGTTTGGTGTGGCGTGTTACGATATTGATGCCTTCAACCGTTACGCGATCGTTTTTACGATCTACGGCGGTTACACGACCCTGCTTACCCTTGTGGTCGCCACTGATGATGGCTACAAGGTCGTTTTTCTTTATTTTGAATCGCTTGAACATGATCTAACCTTTCAATTGAATTAAAGTACCTCCGGAGCGAGTGAAACGATCTTCATATAGTCCTTTTCGCGCAGTTCGCGGGCAACAGGACCAAAAATCCTGGTTCCACGAAGTTCACCGGCGGCGTTCAGCAGAACCACAGCATTGTCATCGAAGCGGATATAACTTCCATCCGGACGACGAACCTCTTTGCGGGTACGTACTACTACAGCCTTAGAAACGGCTCCTTTCTTCACGTTACCTCCTGGGAGGGCGTCTTTTACTGAAACAACGATCTGGTCGCCGAGTGATGCATACCTCCTGCGGGTACCTCCGAGTACACGGATGCAGAGCACTTCTCTCGCGCCGCTGTTATCCGCAACTTTCAGTCGTGATTCTGTCTGTATCATGATTATTCAATGTCTTTTAATGATGGCTTACTTCGCCTTCTCTACGATTTCTACAAGTCTCCAGCGCTTGAGTTTGCTCAGCGGGCGGGTTTCCATGATGCGCACCAGGTCGCCTACACCGCACTCCTCTTTCTCGTCGTGCGCCATGAACTTCTTGGACTGCTTAACGAACTTACCGTACTTCGGGTGACGAACTTTGGTCTCAACGCTCACCACGATAGACTTGTTCATTTTGCTTGAGGTCACTACCCCAACCTTTTCTTTTCTAAGATTCCTTTCCATCCCCTTGTGGGTTATTGGTTATTGCCCTTTCTGTTATTCAAAACCGTGTACATTCTCGCGATATCGCGACGTTTTTCACGGATATTCATTGGATTCTCTGTTCCGGCCACATTGTGGTTGAACTTGGTGAGGTGAAGGTTGGCCTTCTCCTCTTTGATCTTTTCCATCAGGTCCTTATCGGACAGATTTTCAAACTCCTGGATCTTCATGACTTTCAAATTATGCTACGTAATCGCGGCGAACAATAAACTTGGTACGAACCGGCAGTTTCTGAGCGGCCAGACGAAGTGCTTCCTGAGCGATATCGAGGCTAACACCTTCTGCTTCGAACAGGATACGTCCTGGCTTTACTACTGCTACCCAGTGATCAGGAGCACCCTTACCCTTACCCATACGTACCTCGGCTGGCTTGGTAGTGATAGGCTTATCAGGGAAAATACGGATCCACACCTGTCCTTCCCTCTTCATGAAGCGGGTCAGAGCCACCCTGGCAGATTCGAGCTGCCTTGAGGTGATGAACCCTTCATCGAGGGTTTTGATTGCGAAGGATCCGAAGGCCAGTTCAGCTCCGCGTGTTGCGTTGCCCTTAATCTTGCCTTTCTGCTGCTTCCTGTATTTGGTTCTTTTCGGCTGTAACATGGTTCAAATCGCTCTTTCGTGATTTCGTCAATTCTTAGTTTGCACCTCTCTTACCTGCACCACCTCTTCTGCCGGCACCACGTGGGGCGCGGTTCTGAGGAGCTGCTCCCTGGTTAGAGCCTTTCAGCTGCTGACCAACATTCGGAGACAGATCGCGCTTTCCGTATACCTCACCGCGGCAGATCCACACCTTTACACCGATACGTCCGTATGCGGTATGTGCTTCTGCGTGGTGGTAATCGATATCAGCACGGAAGGTGTGGAGTGGAATACGACCTTCCTTGTATGTTTCTGTACGGGCAATCTCTGCTCCGTTAACACGTCCTGCAATAGTTACCTTGATACCCTCACCACCCATTCGCATGGTGGTCTGGATAGACATCTTGATGGCCCTTCTGTAAGAGATACGACCTTCAATCTGACGGCAGATACCATCGGCTACCAGGCGTGCATCGAGTTCCGGACGCTTGATCTCAAAAATGTTGATCTGAACATCCTTTCCTGTCAGCTTCTTCAACTCCTCCTTGAGTTTGTCAACCTCGCTGCCAGCCTTTCCGATGATTACACCAGGACGGGCGGTATTGATGGTAACAGTAACGAGCTTGAGGGTACGTTCGATGACAATCTTCGATACTGATGCCTTCTTAAGACGAGCCATCAGGTATTTGCGGATCTTATCGTCTTCAACGATCTTGTCGGTATAGTTCTTTCCGCCATACCAGTTGCTGTCCCATCCCTTGATGAAACCTAACCTGTTGCCTATAGGGTTACACTTCTGTCCCATTATTTGGTATTCCTTGTTTTATTTTTTATCGAGAATGATGGTCACGTGGTTCGAGCGCTTGCGAATCCTGTGCGCGCGACCCTGTGGAGCCGGGCTGATCCTTTTCAGCATACGAGCGCTGTCTACCACGATGCTCTTCACATAGAGGTTAGCGCTTGCAGCATCTTCACCTGCGTTCTTGGCCTGCCAGTTATCGATGGCAGAGCGCAGCAACTTCTCAAGTGGCAGTGCGTTGTGACGACGGGTAAACTTGAGGATATTCAGTGCCTGAAATACCTCCTTGCCGCGAATTGTATCAGCCACAAGCCTCATTTTACGTGGTGAGGTTGGGTAATTATTCAGCTTGGCAATTGCCGTCTGCTTTTTTTCTTCTTTCAGCCTATCGGCCATTTCTCTTTTCCTGGCTCCCATTTGGTGATGCGATTATCTGTTGGGTTGGCTATTGCTTAGCGGTTACCTGAGTGACCTTTGAAGGTACGTGTCGGTGAAAATTCACCGAGTTTGTGACCTACCATGTTCTCAGTTACATATACCGGGATGAACTGCTTGCCATTGTGCACGGCAAAGGTCAGTCCCACGAACTCAGGCGTGATGGTGCTGGCGCGAGACCAGGTCTTGATCACGGTTTTCTTGCCCGAGGTATGGGCGGCATCCACTTTCTTCTGAAGTTTGATGTGGATGAACGGAGGTTTTTTAAGCGACCTTGACATTTCTTATCCGATTATTTCTTTCTGCGTTCCAAAATGAATTTGTTTGAAGGATTCTTCTGACTCCTGGTCTTGCGGCCTTTAGAGACAATACCCTTCCTTGAGCGTGGGTGTCCACCCGATGCCCTTCCTTCACCACCACCCATTGGGTGATCTACCGGGTTCATAGCTACACCGCGTACGCGAGGCTTGCGGCCGAGCCAGCGGCTGCGTCCTGCTTTACCAGAACGAACCAGGTTATGTTCAGAGTTTGATACAACTCCTACAGTTGCGAGGCAATCAGCGAGGATGAGCCTGTTTTCGCCAGATGGCATCGTGATTACGGCATACTTGCCATCACGAGCGCTCAGCTGAGCGTAGCTACCGGCGCTGCGGGCGATTGCACCGCCACGGCCTGGCTTCATCTCGATGTTGTGAATCACAGTACCGAGCGGAATATCGCGCAGGTAAAGTGTGTTACCTACTTCAGGTCCTGCCTTGGTACCAGAGATGATGTTCTGTCCAACCTTGATACCCTGTGGGGCAAGGATGTAACGCTTTTCACCATCAGCGTACTCGATAAGGCAAATCCTTGAAGAGCGGTTTGGATCGTATTCTACAGTGAGTACAGTAGCCGACACATCGTGCTTATCACGCTTGAAGTCTACCAGACGGTACTGGCGCTTATGTCCTCCACCGATCATGCGCATGGTGCGCTTACCCTGGTTATTACGTCCACCGGTCGACTTGATCGGCACCACCAGCGGCTTAAACGGCTTGTCGGTAGTAATCTCCTCAAATGTGAGAGCTACCTTGTGCCTTTGACCCGGTGTTATTGGATTTAGTTTCTTGATACCCATTGGTCTTTTCCTTTATTAGGCGTTGGCGTAAAAATCAATTGCGTCACCAGCTGCGAGCTTAACGATCGCCTTCTTGTAGCTGGCAGAACGTCCCTGAATAATTCCGGTAGTTGTATACCTGAACTTGCGCTTTCCGTCGTATCGCAAGGTGTTAACTCCGAGGACCTTCACACCATATGTTTTCTCAATAGCGTTTGCGATCTCGATTTTGTTTGCATCGAGAGCTACGATGAAGCCATACTTATTCTGCTTCTCTGTGATGGCCGACATCTTTTCGGTCACCAGCGGTCTGATCAGTATTTCCTTCATGTTCTTACTTATTGAGGATTTCTGTTACCACTTCATGGGCGTTTCCAACGAATACCACGTTATGGCTGTTCATGATTTCGTATGTGTTCACCTGCGATGCGATCTGAACATTGCAATTAGGAATGTTGCGGGCTGAGCGGTAAACCGCGTCGTTGCGCTCCGCCAACAGAACCAGTGCCTTCTTGCCATTGAGTTTCAGATTGCTCATCACACGGGCAAATTCCCTGGTCTTCGGAGCATCCATCGCAATGGTGTCCACCACGATGATTCCGTTTTCCTTCGCCTTGTAAGTCAGTGCAGACTTACGTGCCAGACGCGAGGTGTTCTTGTTCACCTTGATATCGTATGAGCGTGGAATAGGACCGAATGTCGCACCACCACCCACGATAGTCGGGCTCTTGATGCTACCGGCGCGTGCGCCTCCGGTACCTTTCTGCTTCTTGATCTTACGTGTAGAACCAGATACCTCATTACGCTCCTTGGTCTTTGCAGTACCAGTGCGCTGGGCAGCCAGATGCTTCTTCACGTCGAGGTAAATCGCATGATCGTTGGGCTCGATAGCGAAAACCGAATCGTCGAGTTTCGCCTTCTTACCGGTCTTCTGACCTTCTATGTTATATACTTCGATTTCCATGATTACTTGACGATTAGAACGGTTGCACCATTGAATCCGGGAAGTGATCCTTTAATCAGGATGAGATTTTCTTCCGGAAGCACTTTCACTATTTCGAGGTTCTGTACAGTAGCACGTGCACCACCGGTACGACCCGCCATACGCATACCCTTGAATACGCGAGATGGATCTGAAGATGCTCCGAGAGATCCCGGTGCACGCATACGGTTGTGCTGTCCGTGTGTGCTTTCACCAACACCACTGAATCCGTGACGCTTTACAACACCCTGAAAACCTTTACCCTTGGTAGTGCCGACAACGTCAACAA
>JBEAZL010000136.1:0-3605 GCA_041170085.1 Bacteroidota bacterium | reverse complement strand
TGAACCATCCGAGCACTCCAAAATGTACACCCATCCTTTCATGTTTCACACTTCATGTTACAATTTTTCAGGTTGTTCTGAATTTTGCTACGGGTTAGGCGGTGGAAGAAATCTAAAGTATTTCAGTAAGATCAAATATACCATGTGATTGTTATTCTTGGGATCCGATGCCTGAGTGGAGCCGAAGTGTGTATTTCAGCTCTAATTGGATTCGATGACCCGGTGCCTGAGCGGAGCCGAAGGCACCGGAGACGAGATGCTTTTGTTCGCTGTTTTCAGATGGCTTAGACTCCGTTCAACCAAAGAGACTCTGTAGTTCTCTGAGACTTAATGCCCCGACCTACTGCAGACTGGCAACTGCAGACTGCATTCTCATTTCGGAATCTCCATTTTTAATTGCTAATCCCTCATGCCCCCGACGCGACTGGCCCATTATTTGCCATCTTGCCATTATGAAAGTTCTACTTACTCTTCTTGCCATCATCTCATCATCCATCTCGTTTGCACAACATAAATGTGTGGAGACAGAAAATGATTTTGGCGTAACAATGGATTGTCATTTTAAATCCGGAGAATTGAGCACTCGCGAGTTTATGGATGCAGCAGACCGGTTCGGGAAGGCAACAGCATACAACATAAAGGGGGAAGTGATCTTTGAGAAGTCCACCCGCAGGATCGGAGGACATGCATCCGTGTATTTCTCATACCACGAAAATGGCGCGGTGTCCAAAGCGGAGTTCAGCGATGCACCCGATGGAGGGATTCAATGGTATAAATCGGTGACTACTTTCGATGAGAACGGAGTGCAGACCTGGTTCCATGAGATGGGTTACGATGAAAGAGGACTCATCCCCCCGACCATTGATGAACAGGTTCATCGCTCGCCAGTTGATACTGTGGTTGTACCTGCACCACCGGCTCCTGATCCCGCGGTTTGTCAGATGTTGCACTCAAATGTGGTGTATCTGGTGAACGAGACTAAGCACGGGGCACGCGCCAAAGTCGTGGCAAAGAATCCTTCTCCTATGCTGAGTAACAACTCATATAACCTCCTGCCCGGTGATACGGTTTTGGTTGGATCTTATTCTATCGGCGAGATGTTCGATATGCCCGATAATCATATGTCTGTTGAGCTGGAAAGAGTTGAATTGAAGAAGCGCAGGAAACCTTTCAAACCAGTTCTGGAAATGCACATCGTTCAGGCGCTGGATGGTACGAGCAGAGATTATTATCTCTCTGTTGTTCGCTGGAAGCGATAATCAGGTGTCATCAGAACATTGCCCTTGCCTGTATTCCACCGCTATGGATAGTCCGGAAATCTCCGGGTTTACGACCGTTGTATTGTATGCTGAGCTGAAGATTTTTGGAGAGGTTACGCTGCACGGAAACGGTCCAGGTGAAGTTATCTCCCGCCGATAGTCCCTCGAGCATCTCGAAACCCAATGATGAATTTTCTTGTCCGTTGTAGCGTATGTCGAGATAGGAGAACTGCATTTGCAATGAACCCTTCTGACTGGTATTCAATGTAGCCTCGGCACCGAGCTCGGCAACTGTGCTGGATTCACTGCCAGACTCATTCATCCTGTCAGTATAGCTTGCCTTCAATGCATAGCGCTGTTGATAGTCGGGCTGCCATGTGAGGTTGGGCTTTATGCTCAGATAAACGATGTCGAAGTTTCGTCCACTGAGAAAATCAGAAGCTGCTGTTTTCTCGCCCTGCCGCGCCTGAACCAGAAATGTAATGTCTTTCATAAACGACCACCGTATTCCGAGTTGCGCATATACATCGCGACGCGATTCAAAGCCATTGGCGAGAAGTGCTTTCGTACTGTTGGCCTGCCAGGTAAAATCACTGCCAAAGACCGGGTTGGTTTTGTTGAAGAAGAAAACATTGCGCAATGAGCTGTTCAGCGAGATGAGCACGGAGTCTGCGATGTCATCAACCAGCGGGTTAAAACGTTCTTCTTCGCGCTCGCGCGAGGTTTTGCGATCTACCTTGAACGAGAACTGATCAGAAAATCTGGCAAGTGCTTTCCGGATTCCTTTTTTGTCTTTCCACTTTCGGTACGGATCAATGACAAGTGATTGTGTCCACTGTGTGGTATAGGTGCGGATGTAATCATCGCTCTGAAGGAACACGCGTATGTAATCTGCCTCGTATGCAAACTGCGCAATCTCAAATTCATTCAGGTCTTTCACACCATCGGCATTGTAGTCGTTCCACACATATATACCCTGTCCCGGTGGCACCTGCAGGTAGACGAACTCGCGGCGCTGTTCCAGTCCGGAACCTATTTCATAGAAAGTGTTTCCGCTGATGAGTCCATCCGACAGTCGGAATGAATATTCAATGCGACCCAGCAGTGTATTTTCTGGTTCACGGTTAAAAAGCTCATTGTTGACGGCCCGCAATTTTCGGTTGGAAACAGTCATCCGTAGCTTGTTCTGTTTCTTTCCGGTTATCTGTGTCTCGAAGCCATAGTGATCTGCTCTGGCTGCCTGTCCGAGCGCGCTGCTATCGGGCAGCAGATCAATCCTGTCGCGGTAGAAAACACTGAACTGTGTTCGCGATGAATCTGGTGTGCCCAGGCGGACTTCCCAGTCATAGAATCCGTATGATCCCGCGCGCAGAGAATCTGTACCCGCCACATATTGCCGGTTGTCTTCGCGCTCATCTCTGAATCCGATGCGGAAGTTTTTCCATTGTCTGGATATGTCGGATTTGTGTCGGATGAACGAGCTTTCAAGCAGTCCTGTGGTTTGCAGAGCAGATGCCTGTACATCAATTTTATGTCGGGAATCGTTGTACCGGATGCCCATCTTGGCCTTGCCACCCCGGTAATTCTCACCCAGCAGAAATCCTTCACCACCTGCGCTGAGCGCTCCGCGCTGAGGGTGCCGGAGCAACACCTCAGCATCAGCAATGTGCTGGTGACCGCTGAGGTTAAGTGCTGCAATGTTCCAGTTCCTCTCAAATTCCACCGCCCTGAATCGCTCGATAGCCGCGAAGTCGGGATCAGTATGTTCCCAGGCGAGATGGTGAGAGAGTTTCCATCCTTTGCCTGTGCTGTCTGCTGAATACTGATGCAAAGACTCAATGCGCTGTGCAAGACCGGTATTGTCGTTGTCGTCTACCGATGAAAAAGTATTGAGGTCGTTGTTGCTCAATGCGACCTCTGTCTTGAGGTAGGAGTCTTTGCGGTATTTCCAATCATTACCGATCACAGCCATCTGTCTTTTGCGCGGGGTGAATAGTGCCTCAATAGGCGCGAATGATCCGTTGCGGATAATCACGTTATCGATGGTATCCGGAGCAACCCAGGTATAGGTGCGTCCGTTGGATGAAAACTCGCCTTCTATATAGTCGCCGTTACCTTGTCCTACAAAGCTGAATACTGCCCGGTAAAGCGCATCATTGCTGTTTGTGGAATAAACCAGCACAGAGTCGTACCCCAGCGAGTCGCGCAGCGCGTAGAGCACCCGTGTATTGTCGTATCCAACGCTGTCGATACCACTGATTCCTGCGGCGAGAATATCATCTCCTGCCGCTGCCATGGCTGCTTTTCCTTCGTCGGTGAGTTGTTGTTGAAGTGGTTGATTTTTAG
>JBEAZL010000135.1:0-6366 GCA_041170085.1 Bacteroidota bacterium | reverse complement strand
CGCCTTGTGCCGGGGCATACAACGGTGAATTGTGATTGCATGTCGGATCCCATGTCCCGAAAAAGTCATAGGTCATCACATTCATGAAATCGAGAATTTCCGATACTGCTGTCCAGTCGATGTTGTTCATGTTGCTGATGCCTGCCGGCATCGCAGTTGTGAGTAAATAGGTTTCACCTGTGAGTGCGCTGTGGTTGTCAAGGGCATTGCGCACAGCCTGCAACAGCAGGGTATAATTGGCTTCGTCTGCCGGGGTGCCTCCGTTTGGCGCATAGCCGGGATATTCCCAGTCAATATCAATTCCGTCGAAAGAATAGGTCTCGATGAGATCTACACAGGCATTGGCGAATGTGTTTCGTTTGGCCGGATCTGCTGCGATAGTTGGGAAATTGTAACTCAGTGTCCACCCTCCAAGTGATGCGAGCAGCTTCACTCCATTCTGGGTGCAGAGGTAGGGCAGCGACTGTGTTTCGTCGTGAACGCCAAGCGACCAGTTCATCGGGCCGAGAAGAAGATTTTCATCAGCCCACGCATCAGTGCTCAGCAGAGTTCCATTGGTCTGCGGCGAAAAGAAGGCGTAGTTAATGACCGTGTATTTTGAATAGTCGATGGTTGTCGGTTTAACGAGTTGTGCTCTGTCATACCATTGCCAGTTGGGGTAATACCCTACAACTTCACGGCAGGGCGACTGGGATAGTGCGGTATTGGCGAGCAAAATGGCGAGCACAAATAGGAACGGCTTCATGTCTTTGAAGGAAAGGTTAAACATGCAGGAAGGATGAGTAAATATAACAGGAGATCATTGCACTGCCCTGTACAATGATAAATTCAACGCGTAATGCTTCGGCAGCGGTTCGTGGGGTTACCGTGGCTCCGTCACAAGGATATAATCCAGTGTTCTCCGCTGCAAATCCCCGCCGCGCACACGGATGCGCACGATATCTCCCATGTGAAACTCTTTCTTCTTGCGAAGTCCTCTGATGATGTATTTAGACTCTTCAAACTGATACATATCGTCGTTCAGCGACTGCAGTGATATGAGTCCTTCGCAGCGCGTTTCTTTCACCTCTGCGTAAATACCCCAGGATGTAAGTCCGCTGATTACGGCTTCGAACTCCATATCGGTATGCATCAGCATGTACTCAACCTGTTTGTATTTGATAGACGCACGTTCGGCTTCTGCCGCGCGCTTTTCCATCAGCGAACTGTGTTTGCATCTCCACTCAAGATCGCGCTCATCATTTCCTTTGCCATTGGCGAGATAGATGGCCAGCAACCTGTGTACCATCACATCCGGATAACGCCGGATGGGCGATGTGAAGTGAGTATAGAATGGAAACGCAAGTCCGAAGTGACCGATGTTTTTCGGGCTGTATTCTGCCTTCATCATCGACCTGATGGCCATGGTGCGAATCATGGGCTCTTCGGGCTGACCTTCTATCTTGCTCATCAGCTCTTTGATCACATTGCCCGAAGGACTGTCTGTCGGACGCGGAAGCTTGTAGCCGAGATGTTTGAGAAACGTTCGGAGCTGTTGCAGTTTGTCGGGATCCGGTTTGTCGTGGATTCGGTAAACAAACGGTCTGGCCATTCCTTTAGAAGGATTGCCTACAAATTCCGCCACCCTTCGGTTAGCCAGAAGCATAAAGTCTTCGATCAGTTGATTCGAATCCTTCATCACTTTAACGGTAACTCCGAGTGGTTTCCCCTTTTCGTCAAGCTTGAATTTTACTTCTTCTGAATTGAAATCGATACTGCCTTCCTGAAAGCGTCGTTTGCGCAAAAGTTTGGCGAGCCTGTCAAGTTCTCTGATCTCGTCAGCAAAATCTCCTTTTCCTGTCTCTATTCGCTCCTGCGCTTCTTCGTATGTAAACCTGCGATCGGAATAGATAACAGTACGTCCAAACCACTCTTGTTTGATGTTGGCATTCTTGTCAAGTTCAAACACGGCACTGAAACAAAGTTTTTCTTCGTTGGGGCGCAATGAGCACAGCTCGTTCGACAATCGCTCCGGCAGCATCGGAATGGTCCGGTCCACGAGATAAACAGACGTTGCGCGTTCAAATGCTTCTGCCTCGAGGCGGGATGCCGGAGAGAGATAGAAACTCACATCGGCGATGTGAACCCCCACTTCGGTATTTCCATTCGGCAATACCTGAAACGACAATGCGTCGTCGAAGTCCTTCGCATCGTATGGATCGATGGTAAAGGTGGTGATTTCGCGTAAGTCGCGACGGCGGGCAATTTCATCGGGTGTAATTCCGGCGCCGATTTTCTCTGACTCTGCAACCACATCATCGGGGAATGCCTCGGGAAGTCCGTATTCAGCGATAATCGCGTGCATTTCGGCGAAGTGTTCACCTGGCTTGCCAAGCACACGGGTTATTTTCACTTCGGGGTTGCGTCTGGGGTTGTCCCATCGCACGAGTTCAGAAACAACCTTATCGCCTTTTTTAGCCCCGTTCAATTCAGCCTCGGGTACTTCAAATTCAACGTGGATGCGACTGTCTGATGGCGAGATAAAATAACGTTTGCCTTCCTGATCGAGAACTCCGACGTATGCTTTGCGCATGCGTTCCAACACTTTCGTAACGCGCGCCTGTGGCCTTCTTGCCCTGGGGTTAAAAGATAATTCAACCCTGTCGCCCCACATGGCGAGACCAGTGTCTCCCTGTGAGATCTGAATATCGCGGTCAAATCCGGGAATGGCTACAAAGCCCTTTCCGTATCGGTTAATTTCAATGATACCCTCGAAAGCCTCATCGCCTTTGCCATTCCAGCGAAACTTTCCATGCTCTATTTCTTTGAGGGCGCCGCTGGCAGCTTCTGCGGCCATGATTTCAAACACCAGTTTTCTGACCCCCGCATCGGATATACCGAGTTCGGCCGCCACTTGTTTGTGGTTGAGGGGCTTCTTTCCATTCTTTTCAAAAACACTGAGAATTTCCTTGCGCAGATCGCGCTTAAAGGTCCCGGCCGGGTTTTTAGTTGTCTTTCTTGTCATCTGTCTTGCGAAGGTACCGAGATGGACATCAGAATCAGTAAGTAAGAGATTTATTTTCCACATCTGTTGTACACAGACCCATGGTGCAGAAAGGGCAAAAAACTTCATGATGACACTTCAAAGCATGGTCGTTCCGAATCAGATTCCGAATGCATGTTTTGGTTTTATCTTTGGTCAGCTATTTTCATGATGACAATTCGAATTCTTATCCTTCTGTCGGCCCTGATTGGCCTGCAGAATTGCATGGCACAGGAGATCACTGTCGGGCTTGAACTTGTGAAGGATCACAAGGGAGATTCCTTGTTGGATGGCATGAAGACCTGGCGTTTGTATGTGTACACACCAGATTCCAATTACCGCGTAACAGCAGTATTCGGAAGCAATGAACATCCGCTTGAAATAAATTCATCAAAACCCTTCTGGCAGCACCAGATGGGCGATGCGGTGGCAAGTCAGGTGAATGCCCGCATGGCTGCGGAGGTGCGCGGCCTCGTATATGATAGCTGGGTTACTGTAGGTATGGAAAACAACAAGTCTAAAGGCAATCTGTATTTTCTCGAATCACCCCAGCAACCCTGGACAGTGGAATTTGAAGATGGCCGGAACATGGAAATCTCAGATAGTATAGGCGGCTCGTGGTTTGCCCTGCCCGACCAACCCAATACTCAGGCCCGCGGATCGCGCGTCCTCATTGGACAGTTCACTACTGCAGGCAAGATTTCAGGCCGGATCAATTGCCAGATCCGCACGGGTCAGGAAGGCAGTCTGGGCGAGAATTATTTCGACCTCGAAATCCGCCGCTGAAATTCGGCAAGCTTTTTGACTTACCCCCGCAAAACATCAGGCCATGAAAAAGTTTGCCGCTGTTCTTGCACTCATTACCCTCGTTGTCGGAGGCGCCTTTGCGCAGGCATCCAAACCTCCCAGGGTTAAACTCGAAAATCTGCCCGATATGGGTCTTCGTACAGTGAAGCACCATGCTTTTGCTGCCGGAGAGCGCGTGAAATACAGAATGCACTACGGATTCGTTAATGCCGGTGAAGCCGTGCTGACCGTGAAGGATTCTCCCTACAAGTTTGGTAACCGCGAAGCATACCACGTGGTTGGTGAAGGATACAGTCTGGGGTCGTTCGACTGGTTTTTCCGCGTGCGCGACCGTTATGAGACCTATATCGACAAGGAAGGACTCTTTCCACATCGCTTCATCAGGAACTGCGATGAAGGCGGATACAAGATTTTTCAGGACTACACCTTCTTCCCGAATAAGCGGGCCATGAAGAACCACAAGGAGGAGGCCTACATGACCCCCGACTTCGTGCAGGATATGCTCTCAGCATACTACTACGCCCGAACCTTCGATTACTCCAATGCATACGTGGGCCAGGTGTTTACCGTGATGACCATCGTGGACGATGAGATCTATCCGCTCAAGATGAAGTACATGGGTAAAGAGACCGTAACTGTCGATGCCGGTACATTCAGCTGCCTCAGGTTTGCCCCTGTGGTTCAGAAAGGCCGGGTGTTCAAGAAGGAAGAGGACCTGAGTGTTTGGATCACCGACGACGGGAACCACCTGCCGGTTCTGGCCAAAGCCAAAATACTCGTGGGTTCTGTCAAGATGGAGCTGGCAGAGTACTCAGGGCTCGCCAATGTGGTAGCCAAAGTGAATTAACTGAACTTAAATAGTGATTTAACAGTTTGATGGCCGGTAGCTTACGCTCCGGCCATTGACTTTCAATACTACGAAGTACATTTGCACCCCATTCGAAATAAGATGAAAGAACTAGTCAATAATTTCCCCCAGCATCTCCGCGATGCCTTGTCGATAGGCCGTCAGGCTTCACTGAAATCAACCGGCTTCAAACCCGAAAATGTGCTCATCAGCGGACTGGGTGGTTCCGGTATTGGCGGAAAGGTTGTTTCGCAACTCATTCAGGACACCTGTCCTGTTCCTGTTGCGGTGAATAACGACTATGTTCTTCCGGCCTGGGTTGGAAAAAATACATTGGTTATCATTTCCAGCTATTCCGGAGATACTGAGGAAACCGTTGCAGCGATGGAATCGGCTTTAGCAGCAGGAGCAGAAGTTGCCTGCGTTACAAGCGGTGGCAAGATCGGTGCAGTAGCCGCTCAGAAGGGCCTGAATTGCATCATCATTCCCGGTGGCAACCCGCCGAGGTCTATGTTCGGATATTCTTCAGTGCAGTTATTTTTCCTTCTGCGTCACTACGGCCTCGGCGATTCGGCTTTCGAATCTCAGATTGCCCGTGTGGCTGATGATCTCGATAACGGCAAGAACGCCATCATCGAAGAATCGCTTCAATTGGCGCGTCGCTCATTCGGACGCATACCTGTTTTGTACAGTGAAGCATCCTACGAGGGTGTGGCTATTCGCTGGCGTCAGCAGATCAACGAGAACTCCAAGATGCTGTGCTGGCACCATGTCTTCCCTGAGATGAACCACAACGAGCTGGTAGGCTGGACCGGAGGAGATAATCGCGTTGCGGTAATCATCCTTCGCAATGAAGACGACCACGATCGTTCGAAGATCAGGATGGAAATATGCAAGAAGCTCTTCGCTGAAAAATGCGATACCATTGATGAAGTGTGGTCAAAAGGAAGCTCACGCATTGAGCGCAGCTATTACCTGGTACACTTCGGCGACTGGCTGAGCATCCATCTTGCAGAACTTGGCGACGTTGATGCTGTAGCTATCCCGGCCATCATTTTCCTCAAATCGGAGCTGTCAAAGGTTTGACCAGGAATGTCCTCTTCTACGACCTGGGAACCAGCGATTACAAGGATTGCTGGGACTTTCAGGAGCGCCTGTTCAGGGAAACCATTGACCTGAAACTGGCTAGAAGAGACCATCCCGAGGCCAATCATCCTTTGCCGAATCACCATTTGATTTTCACCGAGCACCCCCACGTGTTTACGTTGGGCAAGAGTGGAAATCCCGAGCATTTATTGTTGGATCAGCAAGAGCTTTCCGATGTGGGTGCAAGCTATTATGCCATTAACCGGGGCGGCGATATCACATATCACGGACCGGGTCAGATAGTGGGCTATCCCATCTTTGATCTGGAACAATTCTTTACCGACATTCACCGATACATGCGTTATCTCGAAGAGGCCATTATCATGACCCTCTCGGAATATGGAATAGAAGCAGGACGAGTAGAAGGGCTGACAGGAGTGTGGCTCGATGGCGATCAGCCAGGAAAAGCCAGGAAGATTGCGGCAATGGGTGTTAAATGCAGTCGCTGGGTGACCATGCACGGCTTTGCATTCAACGTAAATGCCGACCTTGGATATTTCGGATACATAGTGCCTTGCGGTATTCAGGATAAAGCGGTGACATC
>JBEAZL010000134.1:0-10511 GCA_041170085.1 Bacteroidota bacterium | reverse complement strand
TGATTACCCAATTGTGGCCATGAATAGCTGAACCCACCTTCGCCGCCATCTGCAAATGCCCACATATTGGCTGCACCATTAGGACAAATTGAGGTGTCTGCTGATGTTACCATCGTCAGCGGAATGTCCGGAATGTAGATGGTTACTGTATCCATATCCAGTCCGCCGCACGCGTCGGTTACCACAATATGGACATCGATGGTCTCGTAGGTTTGAATTTCAAAGGTGTTCGATTCACTTTCTACGGTATTATCCACGAGCCATTGATATTCATATCCTCCACTGCCATTGAGTACCTGAACCTCCAGCTCATTCAGATCAATACATGAAGCATCTATATCCGGACCCGCATCTATGACAACGGGCGGATTTTCGAGGGTGATCACTACCTGATCAGATGCAGTGGCGCCACATGCGTCAACGACATCCAGTGTGAGTAGTGTACTTGCATCGGTCTGATAGTTAATTACCTCTGTGGTGGCAAATTCTTCACCATTTTCTGACCACGAATATGAGAATCCACCACTGCCATCGGTAACTGTAGGATCAATATTAAAAACGGTAAAACAAGTACCAATCAGCTCATTGACCAATTCTATCTGTATCGGCGGACTATCGATGGTAACCTCTATGAAGAACTCCTCTACCTGACCGCACTGGTCGCTGACATTGAGTTCGATGGTAGTAGGTCCTGAAACCGAATATGTCAGAATGTTGTCCCAATCCCAAAGCCATGAACCGTTGTCAAGCCAGGTGTAACCATAAGGAGCCATACCTCCGCTCACGATGGCCTCGATATCAAAGTTCTGGTTGCAGGGTGCGTTGATTTCGGAGGGCACATCCACAATCAACTCAGGTACATTCAGTTCAACTTCAACAGAGTCGGTCGATACAAATCCACATCCGTCAGTCACATCCACAAACACCCAATCGGCATTGGACCATGAACTGATGGTAACTGAGTTACCCCAGCCCCAAAGATTGATTTCATCCTGATTGTACCAGTAATATGAATACATACCATCTCCACCCTGCGCCTGAGCTGTGATGCCCTGCCACTCTCCGCAATCGAGCAGGATAGGGTCCTCGTTGGGATCAGTGATATCGATTTCCAGAGGAGGGTAAACCAGAATAGTCACCAGAAAATCCCCGTCATCTGAAGGCATTCCACAGGTATCGCTGACGGTAACCAAATATGATTGGGTGTCAAACGGTTCAACTACGATAGTCTCCGATGTTTCCCCGGTACTCCAGTCGAAGCTGAAATTTCCATAGCCACCGGTGATTTCAGGAACCAGTTCAACAACATCACCCTGACAGATTTGTACATCAAAACCTTCAACTTCCAGCAGCTGTGGCTCATCGCCAATAAAGAATTCGAAGTTGCTGATAAGTCCGCTTCCATTGCAGGCAGCGAGGTTCAGGATGTCGAGAAATACGTTTTCGATGCCTTCCGCAATTCCATCCTCAATAGCGTCTACTTCGAACGTGACCGAGGCAACACCTACAGGGAAGACAATCGTATCAGGCATCATGTTATAATCAACTCCCATTTCTGCAGATCCGGACCACGTTACCACCACCATGTCCTCAACTTCCAGGTCTGAAAGCGGCGAACGGGTGAATGTGATGGATGCTTCTCCGCAATCTTCCCAGATGATATCAGCATCCGGACCACCTACATTGATGCTCAGATCAACATCAACAACTGAGTTCGAAGTAAAGGAGCCCTCCTCAAGAAATACAGCCGAATCCAGAATTCCATCTCCGGCATCAGCTATGCAGATCTTGATGTGATATTGCTGTCCACATTGCACAATCGCCATGGCTTCAATAGGAACTGTAAAGCCATCCAGCTGATTATAAAATTCATCCGTGCTTTCCGGTGCTGAAAATCCGTCGCCGTTGTTGACATAAAACTCACTGTAGCTGGTGCTGTTCAGGTTATTGATGGACACAGCCACATCCGTTCCGGGAATAGACGCGATATTCTCAGCGTCGTTACTGTAAGGGCCATTGATACCAGGACCACTCAGGAAGAAACCAAAAACATCATTGAAGCTTGATCCCACCCATTCCAGATATTCCTCAGAGCCGAATACGAAGTTGAATGAAAGTGTGTCGCCATTGGGAATAAAGTCGAATTCGAGGATAGCCCAGTTATTGATCGTAAAACCCGGGATCAGAGCCTGAAGATCGGGATCTGTGCCACCGAAAGTTCCCGGGGCACCGAGGGTCATACCGCCGGAATTGTTTGGTCCGACAACGAAATTGACATCCCCTGAGGCAAGTACCACACCTGATGGAATACCCACATTGGAGTTCTCGCTGTTGAATGAACCAATCTGCATATTCACAGTATTGGCTGGCATTCCGTTAAAGGTGATGTTGGAAACTGCAACCCCCGCGCCCAGCAATACCTCCTGAACATAGTACTCTACAGTCTGGGTATTGTCTATGGTGAGCTGGGCCTGAGAAGTCCGGATCAAACCGGCAATCAGGAAGAGTGTGAACAGAATCTTTCTCATGGTTGGAACTGATTAGCAAGAAGTACAATCACAAGACCGAATTTACTCCGGTATGGTTGCACAAAACCATGAGAAATGGGGATTTAGGTTCCCAATTGGAACTTTGGGCCTACGGGCAGGTAAAAAGCCGGTCTCAGCGGAAGTCTGAAAGTTCTGACATCAGTTTCTTTCTGGCATTGAAAATCCTGCTCTTCACAGTTCCGATCGGAATGTTCATGTGCTCGGCAATCTCGTCGTAATGATACCCATCTACAAACATGGTAAATGGAATCCGGAAGTCACCGGGCAGTTCTTCAATGGTCTTGCGGATCTCTTTTTCGTTGATGGATCCGGCAATGGTATTCTCCGACTTCTTGCCGTAGTTCAGATAGTATTGATTCTCTGAACTGTCCAGCATGGTCTTCCTCAACTTGTTCCTTTTGTAGTTGTTGATGAAGATATTCTTCATGATGGTATATAACCAGCCTCTGAAGTTGGTGCCGGCTTCAAAATGATCCTTGTACCTCAGAGCCTTCAGGGTAGTGTCCTGAAGCAAATCTTCTGCATCTTCAACACTTTTCGTGAAGCGCAGGGCGAAACTCTTCAGGAAAGGCGCATTAACAGAGAGAAGTTGATTGAATTCTAAAGTAGACATGGTCTATTGTGTTTAATGTTCGTGATGCAAAGATTAAACAAAAAAGGACTCGCGCAAGAAAATTCTTCCCAAATCGGTTGATCTGGATCAAGAACTTTGAAAATAAGGGATATTAGACCAGATTATCAGCCAGTTCCCTGGCGTCTCGATATAATCTGATGAGTTCGGGATTTGGAGAGTCAATCCCTTGAACACCATAGCCTGTAAGATGAAATCTGGATGACGAATTACCGAACTTGGACTGAACTTGATCTAGGTAAGACCCGATCGAGTTTGTTGAAGGAAACGTTGTAAAAATTGAAACGAAATGAACATCACCCAACCTGGCGGTCACTTGTTCAAGGTCTTCGAAAGGCACACTGATACCGAGATATATGGTTCTGTTGCCAGCTTCCCTGAGAAGGTAATGCAGCATCAGCAATGAGATATCGTGGATCTCCTGCTGTGGCAGGTAGAGAACAAAAGTCTTCTCGGCGCTGGGCCCGGCCAATGGCAGGTGCTCAATCTTGCAAATGAGCTTTTGGCGAATCAGGTTTGAAATGAAGTGTTCATTGCTCGGACAAATAGCCCCAGCCTGCCACAGAAGTCCGATCTGGTAAAGAAAAGGCACAAACAAATGCGTGAAGGTGAGCTTCATGCCATGGTCTTTGACGTATTGCTCCGTGACCTGGTTGAACAACTCTTCATCGTAATTCACCATGGCAATTTTCAGCATTTGCTGGAAATGCTTATCTGAGTTCTCGCGCTGCAGGTAATCAAGTATAACTTGTGTTATCTCACCTTCACTCATTCCTGCAATCTTCGAGATCTTATAGCCCATCTCGTTCAGCATGGATACATTCAGCAACCTGCGAAGATCGCCGTCAGAGTATTTCCGGATGTTGGTGTCTGTGCGCTGAGGTTCAAGAATGCCATACCTCTGCTCCCATATACGTATAGTATGGGCCTTAATGCCTGTAAAGCACTCAAGGTCTTTTATTGAAAACTCTTTGTATTCCATGGTTCTGACAACGAGACTCAAACAAGGGTTATACGCAAATGTTCAATCTTTTTCCATTCAGGTTTAATCACTCACATGAATCTTTCCACAATGCGGCAATAGAAGTAGCTTTGTCTCGGTTACTTTAGCCTGTATACATATGTCAGAATCGTGGTCAAATGGCATTCTTCTTTTTGAGGATGCAAAATGGAAAAACTTTGCACCGCTGACCCTTACCAGGCCAGTAAGTGAACTGCGTATTGGAATCGGATCAATAGCAGAAAAGTGGTCCTCTGCAACCGGAGCCCTGAATGTCTCTCCTCTGACCAGACCCGGTCTTCGCGACTGGTTTCCACCCGGACCGGGCGAGATACTGGTCAATGCAAGATTGATTCCTCAACCTGATCTCGTTGAAAGAATAACTCAACTTGGTGCGAATGAGGCTCTCGAAATCAGCGGAGAAATCATTGCTGCGCGCTGTCATCCGAATAATCTGTCCGGAAACGGATTGACAAAATATGAATGGATTGGTGAGGCTATTCTTATAGATCGCGTGACAGACCTTTTCACCCTGAATGATAAGGTGCTCCGGTTGGACTTCAAAAGGCTGGACATGTCAGAGAGTCAGGGTCTGCCAGAGGGTAACCAGATCATCGGTCCTGCAGATCAGCTATTCGTTGCTCCGGGAGCTAAAGTCCTCGCATCTGTGATAAACACCTCAACCGGACCCGTTTACATTGGGAATGACGCTGAAATAATGGAAGGCTGCATGATTCGTGGACCTTTTGCTCTGGGAGACCATGCCACGCTCAAAATGGGAGCGAAGATTTATGGTGCTTCCACCATCGGTCCGCACTGCAAAGTGGGAGGTGAATTTTCAAACTCTGTGATGTTTGGTTTCTCAAACAAGGCGCACGATGGATTCATCGGAAACTCAGTAATAGGGGAGTGGTGCAATCTCGGAGCTGATACAAATAACAGCAACCTCCGAAATGACTACGGATCTGTTAAGTTGTGGAGCGGTGTGTCGGAAACTTTCGAGGATACCGGACTTACTTTCTGTGGCCTTATCATGGGCGACCACAGCAAAGCCGGAATCAATTCGATGTTCAATACCGGAACGGTTGTGGGAGTGAGCTGCAATCTCTTTGGCGGAGATTTTCTCCCAAAATACATACCGTCTTTTTCATGGGGTGGAGCCGGTGAAATAGAGGTCTATCGTTTTGATAAGGCTATGGAAGTGGCCTCAAGAATGATGGAAAGACGAAATGTGTCATTGACCGATACAACGAAAGAGCTATTGAAATCTATTGCCGTTGCCGAGGGCCGGTTTGAAAACTGACAGGTTGTCGCTTCCCGGCCGGTGGCACCATGATTGACATCAGCCGACCTATATCAAAAGAGAACATGGATATTATTGATGAATACGTGAGACTGATGAGTGAGGTGCCTGAGCACGAGTTCATACCCATCATAACGCCGGAGGATGAAGAGCAGATGGACAAGGAACTCACGCCCGAGGAGCTACCCATTCTGCCTTTGAGAAATACCGTTCTCTTTCCGGGAGTGGTTATTCCCATTACTGTCGGACGTGATAAAAGCATCAGACTGATCAATGAGGCCAACAAGGGCTCTAAGGTCATCGGTGTGGTTGCACAAAAGGACCAGGAAATAGAAGAGCCTGCTTTTGAAGACCTGCACCGGATCGGAACGCAGGCCACCATACTTCGGCATTTTAAAATGCCCGATGGAACCACCACGGTAATCCTGCAGGGAAAAAAGCGATTTGAAATCAGGGATCTTGTCCAGTCAGAACCTTATTTCAAAGCTCAGGTGGTCGAATTTCCTGAGACCAACAAGAGCAACAGCAAGGAACAACAGGCTTTGTTTGAGTCGCTCAAGGATGTGTCTATCAAGATCATCAACAACTCGCCGGATATCCCAAGTGAAGCCTCCGGCGCCATCAAGAATATTTCCGGCCTCAGTTTTCTGACCAACTTCATCAGCAGCAACATGCGGGTGGCGGTTCAGGAAAAACAGGTTCTGCTGGAAATAGCCGATCTGGAGGAACGTGCAAAAAAAGTTCTCGAGCACATCACACGCGAACTGCAGATGGCCGAGATGAAAAATGAAATTCAGAAAAAGGTTCACACTGATATTTCAAAGCAACAACGGGAGTATTTCCTGCATCAGCAAATGCGCCAGATACAGGAAGAACTCGGATCAAATCCCATCAAGGAGGAGATCGAGGAGAAGAAGAAGCGCGCCCAGACCAAGAATTGGAATGAGCAGGTGCAAAAGGCTTTCGAGAAGGAGCTGGCCCGATTGGAAAGAACCAATCCTCAAAGTGCCGAATTCAGTGTCCAGGCCAACTATATCGATACCCTTCTCGACCTGCCATGGGGCGAGTTCTCTGAAGATAATTTCGATCTGAATCATGCCAGGGAAATTCTTGACCGCGATCACTACGGCCTGGAGAAAGTGAAGGAAAGGATCATTGAACACCTCGCGGTGCTGAAGATCAAGGGAGACATGAAGGCTCCGATTATTTGTCTCTACGGACCTCCCGGCGTAGGTAAAACATCACTTGGAAAGAGTGTAGCTGAGGCCTTGGGACGCAAATATGTGAGAATGGCGCTGGGTGGTTTGCACGATGAAGCCGAAATCCGCGGACACAGAAAAACATACATCGGCGCCATGCCTGGCCGTATTCTTCAGAACCTGAAGAAAGCCGGAACGAGCAATCCTTTGTTCGTGCTCGACGAAATTGATAAGCTGGGTCAAGGCGTGCATGGCGATCCGTCATCGGCCATGCTTGAAGTTCTGGATCCCGAACAGAATCATGCATTTCATGATAATTATGTTGAACTGGACTACGATTTGTCGAGGGTCATGTTCATCGCCACCTGCAACTCTCTGAGCAGCATTCAGCCTGCCCTTCGCGACCGACTTGAGATCATCGAGGTGAACGGATATACCGTAGAAGAGAAAGTGGAAATTGCCCGTCGTCACCTGATACCAAAGCAGCTTCGCGAGAATGGTGTGACTGAAAAACAGGTGCAGCTTACTGAGGATATTATCATCAAGCTGATCGACGAATACACCAATGAGAGTGGTGTGCGCACATTGGAGAAGCGCATCGGAAAAGTGGTTCGCAATCGCGCCAAGCAGATTGCGCTGGATGAGAAATTTCAGGTAGTTGTTTCACCAACAGAAGTAGAAAAGGTTCTCGGGCCAAGTCACGAAAAAGACAAATACACAGATAACGAAAATGCCGGTGTTGTTACCGGACTGGCATGGACACCAACCGGAGGTGATATTCTTTTCATTGAAACCAGCCTCACAAAGGGTACAGGCAAACTTACGCTGACCGGAAATCTCGGAGATGTGATGAAGGAATCAGCCGTCTTAGCGCTGGAATACCTGAAGGCTCATGCTGAAATGCTGGACATGGATCAGGAAACCTTCGACAAGTGGAATGTGCATATTCACGTGCCGCAGGGTGCCATTCCAAAGGATGGTCCGTCAGCAGGAATTACATTGCTAACTGCACTCGCATCTGCATTCACTCAACGCAAGGTGAGAAAGTATCTCGCCATGACAGGGGAGATTACCCTGCGCGGAAAAGTCCTTCCTGTAGGAGGGATCAAGGAGAAAATTCTCGCAGCCCGCAGGGCAGGGGTGAAGGAGATTATTCTCTCCGAGCGCAACCGCAGAGACGTTGAGGATATCAATGAACGCTATCTGAAAGGCTTGAAATTTCACTATGTACAGGAAATGTACGAAGTGCTGGAAAAGGCCCTGCTGAAAGAGAAGGTGGTGAACGCAATGAAAGTGGCCTAAAGTCTTCGTGCTTTTTACACCGGTGGTCTCTCCAATAATTTTGCATTTTAGCCGTTCACAGCGCGTTTATCATCCTTGACCATGTATCGATTACTGATCCTGATCTCATTTAGCTTATCGACCACTGTAGCCTTTGCTCAGATTGGAGGTCAGGCTGTATACAACTCTCTCAGGGTTCCGGCCTCTGCACGCGAAGCCGCTCTGGGTGGGGGAATGACAGCGATGAAAGATGGTGATATCAGCCTCAGTCTGCGCAACCCTTCTTTATTGGACAGTGCTTCAGCAGATAAGGTTTCTTTGGGCTATATCGGATATTTCGCGGGTACCAACGTGGGCGTGGTGTCATACGGCAGGCGCATCAACGAGAAGCTCACCGGGGCATTGAGTGTTCAGTATTTTTCCTTTGGCAAGATGGACGAGACAGATGCCTCCGGAAATGTTATCGGATCTTTCAGTGCCGGTGATTTTGCCGTTACCGCCGGAGCCGGATACAAGATCGATTCGTTGTTCAGTTTGGGTGGAGGTTTGCGATTCGTTTACAGCAATCTCGCTCAGTACACTTCTGCCGGCATCATGGCGGATCTTGCAGCAACGTATCATAATCCTGCAAAGCAATTTACTGCCGCCATTGTCGTGAATCATCTCGGAACGGAAGTGGACTCGTACATCGATGGACAGCGTTCCGATTTGCCGGTCAATATCAGTTTGGGCCTCACAAAGAAACTACCCCACGCTCCATTCAGGTTTAATGTCATGATTGAGAATTTGCAGAAATGGAAACTGTCTTACGACGAATCGAATGATATCGTGGTTGATCCTGTATCTGGTGAAATTGTTGAGGACAGCGGGTTTGAGTTTGGCGATATGCTGATGCGACATATACGCCTGGGAACTGAATTTGATATCTCAAAGAGCTTTCAGTTCCGATTCGGATACGACTACAGACGCAGGCAGGAACTGGGGCTTGCTGACAAGCCGGGAATGGCCGGGTTCAGCTACGGCTTTGGTATCAGACTGACCAGATTTTCCATCAGCTACGGAAGGGCTATCTACCATCTCGCAGGGCCCAGCCACCACCTCACCTTAAGTCTTCCGATGTCCGGATCTATGCGTTGAGCAGGAGCGGAATCCGGATACCTTCTCCACGAATATTCAGAATTTTAGCAGCGGCTCTGGTCAGCCAGTCGAACTTGTCCTATTTTCGGGGCCAGGAGCACTCGTGAATCGCAGAATCAACATAGCTATCGATGGCTACTCATCTTGCGGAAAGAGCACTGTGGCCAGAACTCTTGCCCGTGCTCTGAATTATCTCTACATCGACAGCGGGGCTATGTACAGAGCAGTTACGCTTTACGCGCTGCATCAGGGACTTATCAGCCCATCGGGAGAGATTAATCTTGAGGGCCTCGAAGAGGCTCTGGATCATGTCCTCATCAATTTCAAATACAACCCGGAGTCAGGCAAGAATGAAATTTTCCTGAATGGCAGCAATGTGGAAAGGGAAATCCGCACGCTTCAGGTAAGCAATCACGTATCACCCGTATCCAACATAAAAGCAGTGCGTCAAAAGCTTGTGAGGCTTCAGAAGCGAATGGCAGAGCTGAAAGGTGTGGTGATGGATGGCCGGGATATAGGTACTGTTGTAATTCCGGATGCTGAGTTGAAGTTTTTCATGACGGCTGACAATAAAGTGCGCGCGCAGAGACGCTTCAAAGAATTGCAGTCGATGGGCGTTGAGACGACCTTATCTGAAGTGCAGGCAAACATCATGAGTCGCGACGAATACGACACTACCCGTGCAAATGATCCCTTGCGTCAGGCATCGGATGCCATCGTGCTCGATAACACGCAGCTCACTCCTGAGGAACAATTTGATTTTATTCTCAAGCATGTCCGCAGGTTGACTGCCGACTGAGCCTGAATAATTGTCTTTTAATCAGAAATTCTGAATCAACATTCAAGTGTTGCAAACCGTGGCGCAATTTTTTCATTGCACCTTCTGTTTCATTGTTGATTTGTAGGTAATGAAAATCTCTTCGATCATCATATTCTTCCTGCTGCTCGCTTTCTCGCCGAAGGCGCAGGATCCGTGCTTTTACGGAAGGCCCTCACCCTGGGCTGATTCGGTTTTTCAGACCCTGTCGCTTGATGAAAAAATCGGTCAGCTGTTTATGGTGGCCGCTTTCAGTAATAAGGACGCAAAACACGTTGCTCAGATTGACAGCCTTGTCGCAAAACACCACATCGGCGGATTGATTTTTTTCCAGGGTGGTCCGGTTCGTCAGGCTAAGCTCACAAACCGCTATCAGGCTGAATCAAAAGTTCCCCTGCTCATTGCCATGGATGCGGAATGGGGATTGGGAATGAGACTTGACAGTACCATTTCATACCCAAGGCAAATGACGCTTGGCGCTATGGATGATGATGAGATTATCTATGAGTTCGGCACAGAGATGGCCAGGCAGTTGAAGAGACTCGGTGTTCATGTGAGTTTTTCACCTGTAGTTGACGTCAATAACAACCCAAA
>JBEAZL010000133.1:0-4048 GCA_041170085.1 Bacteroidota bacterium | reverse complement strand
AGTTAAAGAACAAAGAAGAAAAGCTTGCCGTTATCGGGCTTGGCTATGTTGGACTGCCCATTGCCCTCGAGTTCGCAAGGAGCTTTTCCGTTATAGGTTTCGATATTAACCAGAAGCGCATTGAAATGATGAAGCACAAACAGGATCCTTCGCAGGAACTTGATTCATCAAGATTCGATGATCGTGATATTCTTTTCACCGCTAATCCTGAAGACCTAAGGGAAGCAAGGTTCTTTGTTATAGCTGTTCCCACACCTATCAACAATATGAATCTGCCTGACCTGGAGCCGGTTCTCGCCGCTTCAAGGACCATAGGAAAAGTACTGAAGAAGGGGGATTACGTAGTGTATGAGTCAACTGTTTACCCCGGTTGCACCGAAGAGGATTGCGTGCCTATTCTCGAGGAGCTGAGCGGACTGAAGATGGGTACAGACTTCAAGGTTGGATACTCTCCCGAGCGAATAAACCCCGGTGATAAAAAGCATAACATCAGGACTATCGTCAAGGTAGTCTCTGCCTGCGACATGGACTCCTGCTATGAAATCGGAAAAGTGTATGCAGAGGTTGTAGATGCCGGTATTCATCATGCGCCAAGTATCAAAACAGCCGAAGCCTCGAAGGTGATCGAGAATACGCAGCGCGACGTGAATATCGCCCTGATCAATGAGCTTTCGCTCATCCTGAACAAGATGGGCATCAACACTTTTGATGTGCTCGAATGTGCAAGGACGAAGTGGAACTTCCTTCCCTTCTATCCTGGACTTGTAGGCGGTCATTGCATTGGTGTGGATCCATACTACCTGGTCTATAAAGCCAAAAAAGTGGGTTACCATTCAAAGGTGATCAACTCAGGCCGCTATGTAAACGACAGCATGGGTTTCTACGTGGGTAAGCAAACCGTGAAAAAACTTCTCGAGGCGGGTAAAAACGCGCTTGAATCGAGAGTACTGATGATGGGTGCAACGTTTAAGGAAAACGTGAGCGATATACGAAACACCAAGGTGGTGGATGTTATTCGCGAACTCGAGTCGTTCAGTGTTACTGTCGATATTGTTGACCCACATGCAGATGCAGAAGAATTGCGCCACGAATACGGTCTCTCGCTGGTAAAAAATCCGCCTGCAAACACCTACGACGCTATCATTGTAGCCGTGTCGCACCGTGAATTCCTTGAATTCAGTGAAACCGATTTTCAGAACCTGTTAAAAGACGGAAAGGGCGTTCTGATCGACGTGAAAGGTCTTTACCGTGGAAAGATTAAAAACCTTCATTACTGGAGTTTGTAATCATGAGTCAGGAAGTCAGGCCGAAAGACAGGATACCCGGCTGGTTGAAGAAGATGGGCCTCGCGGGATTTCTCTTCTTCTTTATCAAAGGCCTTTTTTGGATCGCTGCTGCTTATTTCGGAGTCGGATTTCTGAAAGATTGTTGATTTATCAACGATTGAGATAGTGTTCTTCGTAATACTTCTGGTAGTCTCCTGAAGTTACCTGCTGTACCCATTCCTCATTATCAAGGTACCACTGAATGGTTTCCTTTAGTGCCTGTTCAAAATTCTGAACCGGCTCCCACCCCAGTTCCTTCATCAGTCTGGAAGCGTCTATGGCATACCTCGCATCGTGACCCGGGCGGTCTGTCACAAAGGTTATAAGCTGTTCATTGGCTCCTGCCTCACGTCCCAGCATCCCATCCATCATGCGACAGATCATCGTGACCAGGTCAATATTTCGCCTTTCATTATTTCCACCCACACAATAGGTCTCACCGATTTTGCCCTTATGCAGGATCTGATCGATGGCCCGAGCGTGGTCAACCACCCATAGCCAGTCGCGCACGTTGGTGCCCTTACCATAAACCGGTAATGGTTTCTTAGCAACAATATTTCTGATGATCAGAGGAATCAGCTTCTCGGGAAACTGATGAGAACCGTAGTTGTTGCTGCAGTTGCTTATCAATACCGGCAACCCGTAGGTGTGATGCCATGCGCGGACAAGATGATCGCTTGATGCTTTACTGGCAGAATAAGGGCTTCTTGGATCGTACGGCGTGGTCTCCGAAAAGAGGCCGGATTCGCCAAGACTTCCGAAAACCTCATCGGTTGAAACATGATAGAACATCTTGCCCTCCATGGCACCTTTCCATGTGGTAACAGCCGCATCCAGCAGATTCGCTGTTCCGAGAATATTGGTCCGTATAAAGGCAAGCGGGCCTGATATACTGCGGTCCACGTGGCTTTCAGCAGCCAGATGTATAACGGTGTCAAAGCCTTTCTCTCTGAACAATTCAAGCAGGAAATCGCGGTCGTTGATATCGCCCCTGAGAAAAGTATAATTCGGGAGCTTCTCAATGTCTGCAAGATTGGCAAGATTGCCGGCATAAGTCAGTGCATCGAGATTGGTAAACTGATAGTCGGGATATTTCGTTACCATGAGTCTCAGCACATGTGAACCGATAAACCCTGCACCTCCGGTGACCAGTATATTCTTCATGGTGCAAAACTAAACCGGATTAAACAGAAATATTGCGCATCCGCACCGGGAACTGCCGGGATAAGAGATATAGCGAGAATTGATAAGCCAGAAGTGAATCCGTCAATACCTTTGCGGACAGTGAAGGGTCTGCTCAAATACATATTTCATCAGGAAAAGAAAAGAAAGATAGATCCTGTTGATTTGTCTGTGCTGCACTGCGATATCCACTCGCACCTGCTTCCCGGCATCGATGACGGAGCTCAGAATCTCGAAGAATCTATCGCTCTCATCAGGGGATTGCGTGAAATGGGGTATCACAAGTTTGTCACCACGCCCCATATTTTCTGGGACATGTACCGCAATACCCCGGAAATAATCAGATCCCGGCACAGTTTACTGAAAGAAGAACTGGCCCGACATCATCTCGACATTGAAATAGAGGCAGCTGCCGAGTATTATCTCGATGAACATTTCGAAGAGTACATCGAAAAAAAAGAGCTGCTCACCTTCGGTCAGAATTATGTACTTTTTGAATTGTCCTTTGCCAGTGAGCAGCCCTCATTCAGGCGTGCCACATTCAATATGCAGCTAAACGGATACAAACCCGTGCTGGCGCATCCCGAACGATATTCATACTGGCACAGAAACCTTTCGAAGTACGAAGAACTCGACGCACAGGGAATCATGTTACAACTTAACCTGAGCTGTCTCACAGATCAGTACGGCAAGGATGTACGAAAGGTAGCAGAATGGTGTATTGAGCACGACCTGTACTCATTTGTAGGCACGGACTGTCATCATCCCGGTCACATAGCCCTTGGCCACGAAGCACGCACGAACCCCTATCTGAGAAAACTTCTGCGATCGGAGAAGCTGCTGAATGCAAGCTTATGATCCATTGCGCCGCGAGGCAAAGAAATCGCGGAGCAAGGCAGCGCAATCTTCCTGTAAAACTCCACCTGTGACTTCAGTTTTCGGGTGTATCAAACCCTGACCATTGGCCTGATGGTTTCCGAACATGGTAAATCCCCTTTTGGCATCATAGGCACCGAAGACAATACGTCCCAGACGGGTGTTGTATGCCGCACCGGCACACATGACACAAGGTTCAAGAGTTACGTATAATGTGCATTCATCGAGCGATTTACCGCCGAGAAATTCAGATGCGGCGGTATATGCCTGCATCTCCGCGTGAGCGGTAAAATCATGCAGCCTCTCCACGAGGTTATATCCGCGCGCAATGACCTGTCCGGCACAAACAATTACACATCCAATGGGAACCTCATTCATCTCGCCGGCATACGCAGCCTCGCGTATGGCAAGCTTCATGAACCTCTCGTCTTCTATGGTATCCATTGGGTATTCTTTGGCTACAAAGATGCTAAACGCTTCGCGATAATAGCGGCAAGGTCGGTATTTGAAAATTCAGGCGGGAGAGTATTGGAGAGTCGGCTGTTCACATCGATTTCCTGAATCCGTGATTGAAGAACACTGTGGAACCAACCCTGATTCTGGAGATATCTTGCCAGATACTCCTGTTCACGCTGGCCGGGTGTTGGAACAATCCAGGCAGTTCT
>JBEAZL010000132.1:0-2743 GCA_041170085.1 Bacteroidota bacterium | reverse complement strand
GTGTGCCTGCCGGGGGCGATCTGACACATAGAATGCATAAGCTGGATGAGCAGATCTGTCATAGTATGTCAGGTTCAATTTTGAGTGCTTCTGCGGATTCCGCTGAAATAGTTTTCATGGTGCATGGTTATCGTAAGCCATATACTCCCGTTTCAGATACGCGAACGTCAATCCGGGATTTTGAGGATTGGGAAAGGGCGCTGCGAAGTGGCGATGGCCGGGTATTTCCGGTGAAGGTTTTCTGGGATGGTATGTATGACTGTTGTTTTTCCATGAGCCCGAAGAAGAATAGACCACATTTTGAAGTATTCATGCGAGCCAGGGAACAGGCCAAAGAGGTTGGGGTCGGCTTATCCGGGATCATCTCTGGTTTAAGCGGTCGCAGGGTGGAAATTCAAACCCATTCTCTGGGCGCCATGGTGGCTGTACATTGCCTAGGGCATCTCGAAAAGACCGGCTATACTGCTCTACACGGAGCGGGAATTGAACTGACCCTCATCGCACCTGCGCTGGCACCTACGGATGTGGAAAATCTTTACCAGACATCCGATTCGTACAGCCGCGGAGGATGGAACATAAACCTGTTGTGCAACCGGAAAGACATAGTTCTCAGAAAGAAGGACTTTCTTCTTGCCCTGATTGGTCCCGGCCCCCATAAATACGGAGATACTTCTTTGGGCTGTAACCATCGCAAGGCAGCTACTGAATTGTCTGAAAAACTCGCGGCTACTTGTCCTGATGCACCGGTTCGGGTCATCGACATGTCCGACGTAGGCAAGTGTCATCACATCACCTGTTATCTTGCCAGCAGCCAGTTTCCGGAGAATCGGTGAAAGAATGGAAGGAGTTTCACTCCGGGCAGACCCTGTTCAATAGCGCTTTTGCTGCGAGGTTTTGCTGTGTTCGTCAACAATGCGTTCATATCTCCATTTTGTCTCAGAGTTATGTGTGATGTATTTTCGCGCGGTTTTTGGCGTCTCAACGGCGCTCTTCAGGCTACAGAACTGACCGCCAGGTCTTCCAGACAGAGGGAGATTCCTGCCGGATAAAAAAAAAATGCCCAAAGACAAGAGCATTAAATCGGTCCTCATTATAGGCTCAGGACCAATTGTTATCGGACAAGCATGCGAATTTGACTATTCCGGGTCTCAGGCCTCCCGCTCCCTGCGTGAAGAGGGCATTGAGGTTACCCTGATCAATAGCAATCCCGCCACCATCATGACTGACAAGGTGGTTGCGGATAATATCTACCTGCTGCCTCTGGAGCCCGCCTCTATTGAACAGATTCTGAATAAACATAAAATTGATGCGGTATTGCCTACCATGGGTGGTCAGACCGCATTGAACCTCGCCATCCAGTGCGAGGAAATGGGAATATGGGAAGAGCATGGGGTCAGGATGATCGGCGTTGATACCGCCGCAATCGAGATCACCGAGAACCGCGAGGTTTTCAGAAAGCTGATGGAAGAGATAGGAGTACCTATGGCTCCTCAGCGCACCGCAAAAAGTTTTTTGGAAGGTAAGGAGGTAGCCCAGGAATTCGGATTCCCGCTGTGCATCCGCCCGAGCTATACCCTCGGCGGTAGCGGAGCAGCCCTGGTATTCAGTCAGTCGGAATATGAGCAGCTGCTGACCAGAGGTCTGCACCTTTCTCCGATTCACGAGGTGATGATTGATAAGGCGCTGATCGGATGGAAGGAATATGAGCTTGAGTTGTTGCGCGATGCGAATGACAACGTGGTGATCATTTGTTCCATCGAGAATTTTGATCCGCTGGGCATTCACACCGGAGACAGCATTACTGTCGCTCCGGCCATGACCCTGAGCGATACCACATATCAGAGGATGCGTGATATGGCCATCAGAATGATGAGGGCCATAGGCAATTTTGCCGGTGGTTGTAACGTACAATTTGCGGTGAGTCCGGATGATAAGGAAGATATCATCGCTATCGAGATCAACCCAAGGGTTTCGAGATCATCGGCTCTTTCATCAAAGGCTACAGGTTATCCTATTGCCAAGATTGCTTCGAAACTTGCCATCGGATATCACCTTGATGAACTTTCCAATCAGATCACAAAGAGTACATCTGCATTCTTTGAGCCTACACTTGACTATGTGATTGTGAAGATTCCTCGCTGGAATTTCGATAAGTTTCCGGGAAGCAACCGACGTGTCGGATTGCAGATGAAATCAGTGGGTGAGGTAATGGGTATTGGCCGCAGTTTCCAGGAAGCCCTGCAGAAGGCCTGCCAGTCGCTCGAGATTAACCGGAACGGTTTGGGTGCGGATGGAAAGGAGCTGCGCGACCAGGATCAGATTCTTCATTCGCTCGAACATCCGAGCTGGAACAGGTTGTTCCATATCTATGATGCCATCAAGCTTGGAATTCCTTTCAAGACCATACAGGAGAAAACTAAAATTGATTTTTGGTTCCTGAAGCAAATCGAGGATCTTATCCTTCTCGAAAGACGTATTGAGAAGCACTCACTGGACACACTCCCGAAGGAGTTGATGTTTGAAGCCAAGCAAAAGGGTTATGCTGACAGGCAGATTGCACACCTGCTCCGCTGTCTGGAAAGCGAAGTATTCCGCAGACGTGAGGAGATGGGTATTCACCGGGTGTACAAGCTGGTCGATACATGCGCCGCTGAATTTGAAGCGAAGACGCCATATTACTATTCCACCTTTGAAGAGGAGAACGAGAGCAAAGTTTCAGATCGCAGGAAGGTTGTTGTACTGG
>JBEAZL010000131.1:0-2705 GCA_041170085.1 Bacteroidota bacterium | reverse complement strand
TGAAGCCGTGGTGGCTGTAGTTGATTTTGGTTTCTCAAAGCTGAATCTTCATCGCATTGAAGCCCTGATAGGAACCAATAATCTGCCTTCGCTGAAGATTATTGAAAAACTCGGATTCACCCAGGAGGGACTGTTGAGAAAGCACTATCTGGTGAACGATGTCTTCGAGGATTCTTTAGTGTTTTCGAAGTTGGCTGAAGAATATTTTCAATAATGGTCTTTCCGACCTCTGCCAAGCCTGGTAAACTGATCAAAACAACTTCGACTTCCGCCGTCCGCCACCAAGTCCGAGAACCCCGAGAATACCCCTCGCCAGCTCTCTGACTACAGTATTACCCACTTGCCTTACCATGGTATTCTTCGATGCTTTTTCAATGAATGATGGCTCTTCTTTCACCGCTTTTTCGCGAGCCTTTTCTTTTGGCTTAGGGGTTTCAGGAATTTCTTCGCCCTTTGCGCTACGGATTTTCTCTTCTAAAATTTCATAGGCGCTTTCCCGGTCCACCGCATCATTGTATTTAGGAGCAAGTGCCGACGATTGCAATATCCTTTGCAACTCCTCCGGATTCAGAACGCCCATGCGGCTCGATGGGGCCCTCAGATGGGTTGCCGCAAGGGGAGTGGGGATGCCCTTCTCGTTAAGCCCGGTGATGAGTGCCTGACCAATACCAATCGAAGTGAGCAGTTCTTCGGTTTTGTAAAACTCTGATATGGGATAATTCTCGGCTGTCTTGCGAATGGCCCTGCGGTCTTTCTCGGTAAAAGCCCTGAGGGCATGCTGAACTTTTAAACCCAGCTGGGCAAGCACATCTTCCGGCACATCATAGGGGTTTTGCGTACAGAAGAAAATGCCAATGCCTTTGGAGCGAATCAGTTTGATAATCGTTTCTATCTGACTCAGAAGTGCCTTGCTGGCTTCATCAAAAATCAGATGGGCCTCATCAATGAAAACGCAGAGCTTAGGTTTATCAAGGTCACCTGCTTCCGGGAATGAAGAGTATATCTCGGCCAGCATCTGCAACATAAAGGTGCTGAAGAGTTTCGGCTTATCCTGAATGTCGGTCAGTCGCACAATGTTTACCACACCTCGTCCCTGCTGATCGAAGCGTATCAGGTCGCTCACTTCAAATGATCTCTCGCCGAAGAATTGCTCTGCTCCCTGACTTTCCAGTTCTATGACTTTGCGCAGAATGGTAGCTACCGATGCTTCGGAAATTTTTCCATAAGATTTTTCTATCTCTTCTTTGCCCTCTTCGGTGCTGTACTGAAGCAGCTTCTTGAAATCTTTCAAATCGAGAAGGGGAAGGGCATTGTCGTCGGCAAACTTGAAAAGCACAGCCACAATACCTCCCTGAACATCATTGAGCTCAAGAATCTTTGAAAACAACACCGGACCGAATTCGCTGACAGTAGCCCGCAATCTCACACCTGGTTCTTTGGAAAGAGAGAGCATTTCTACTGTACATCCTGAACCCTGCCATGGAATGCCAATGGCATCGTGACGCGAGGTGATTTTTTCGTTTGAACTACCTGCGGCAGCGATCCCGCTCAGGTCGCCCTTGAGATCCATCAATAGCACAGGAATCCCGTTCGCAGCCATATTCTCTGCAATGATCTGCAAAGTCACGGTCTTACCTGTTCCTGTGGCACCCGCAATCAAACCATGACGGTTCAGGGTTTTCAATGGCAGGTTGACATGTGCACCATTCACAGGCTGTCCGTCATACAATGCAGCGCCCAGGGTGATACATGGCCCTTTATGCGTGTATCCGCTTACGATGTGTTCCGTGAATTTTTCGATGCTCATATCTGAAAATTATATGGATGCTAAACTAGGATGATCCGGCTCTATGCAAGTGGAAGTGGGGCGCATGGTATCAACAGGAGTGTGCGAAAAACGACAGAACTGTTCCAAATCAGTTGATTTTCAATTTTCATTTCATTATCTTTCTTCCCGATTAGCTTCCTGCGCAGTCGCGATACCCGGCACGAAGTCTCTCCGCGGGCCCCGTTCACCCCATCACAGGATCAAAGCTGACCATACGTTCATTTCATTCACTAAATCCTTACCGCTATGCAAGTATTTGATGAAAATCACATTAGAAACATTGTGCTGGTCGGAGGGGCGAAAAGCGGCAAGACTACGCTTGCCGAAACCATGTTGTATGAATCCAGACTGATCAGCCGACGAGGCACTGTGGAAGCTGGCAATACTGTCAGTGATTTCCACGAAATTGAACACGAAAGGGGTATTTCTGTCTATGCCACACCACTCCACACTGAGTGGCGCGATTACAAAATCAACATCATCGACACACCGGGTCTCGACGATTTTATCGGCGAGATAGTGGCTGCACTGCGCGTGGCCGACACTGCGGTGATGCTGATCAATGCCAACCACGGTGTAGAGGCGGGGACGGAAGTGCTCTGGCAGTATGTTGACCGCTATCGGAAGCCTGTCATCTTTGCTATCAATCAACTCGATGGCGAGAATGCAGATTTCGAAAAGACCTGCCAGGGCATTGCAGAACATTTCGGAAAGAACGCGGTGCTTATGCAGTATCCGCTGAATCCGGGTAAAGACTTTGATTCTATCATCGACCTCCTGAAAATGGTCATGTACAGATTTCCGAAGGAAGGGGGAAAGCCGGAAAAACTACCCATTCCTGAATCAGAAAGAGAACGCGCAGAGGCACTGCACAATC
>JBEAZL010000130.1:0-3111 GCA_041170085.1 Bacteroidota bacterium | reverse complement strand
ACAATCTCGGTTTTGGAGAATGGAGCGTGAACGATGGTTCAGGAATTGCCCTTCTTGATGACCTTGGAGTTCCATACATCCCTCAGGTATTCGCTACCTATACCGTTCAGGGACCGGTTTATTTCTCATTCGGTGCATATAAGATCACTCCATGTGCACTCACTGATATCATGAAGTGGGGATGTACAGATCCGCTGGCGGTCAACTACGACGTAGAGGCATCCATTGATAATGGTACATGTACAGCAGCACCTGTTCCCGGCTGTACCAATCCAATTGCCGTTAACTTTGATCCATCTGCAACTGTTGATGATGGTTCATGCATCATACCTGGTTGTACTGATATCCTCGCTCTGAACTTCGATGCTACTGCTACTCTGGATGATGGCTCATGTTATTTCACCCTGCCAAATCTGGTAATCAACGAGATTCACTATAATCCATGTGCCGCTCAGGGTAACGACACCGACTATGAATTCATCGAGATTTACAATGGCGGAGTTGATCTGATTGACCTCGGAGGCTTCACTTTTGGCGCCGGAGTGATTTACACCTTCCCTGAAGGTAGCTCTATCGCACCAGGCGAGTACATTGTAGTAACAGTAAACGCTGCAGCGTACACAGGTCAGGGTTATCAGGTGTTTGAATGGACAACCGACAACCTCGGCAATGCCGGAGAGCCTATTGTGCTGGAAGATGGTTATAACAACCTGGTTGACTCTGTTGACTACGGTGTAACTGCCCCATGGCCAACAGGAGCTAACGGAGGTTGTTCTTCGCTCGAGTTGATTGATGAAATTCTGGATAACGTTCCAGGCGAAAACTGGCAGGCTTCTTACGTAAGCAACGGAACACCCGGTGCTGAGAACTCTACTCCGATTATCCCCGGATGTACAGATCCTGCAGCAGTGAACTATGACGCACTTGCAACCGTTGATGACGGATCATGCGACTACCTGGGCTGTACATATGCTGAGGCTACTAACTTCAACCCTATCGCTACAATTGATGACCACAGCTGCGTATTCAACTTCGTTGATCCATGTCCAGCTGACTTCAACGACGACGGACTGGTTGGGGTAAGCGACCTGCTGTTCTTCATCGGAACATACGGCACTAACTGTCCGTAATCCAATAACTCTGAATCACATTAAAGGGCTCCTTCCGGGGCCCTTTTTTATTGTTCAGCACTGCGGAATCTTCTGATCACGACCTTTGACTTGCTGGTCAGAAACTGCACTCCTACATCATAGCATACAAACCACATCTCCTGATTTGCGTCAGCAATGAGGTGAGTGCTGTAGCCTGTTACAAAACCCAGTTCAATGAGCTTCCGGGCATCCGCTTCCAGATAATCTTCAGTACAGAGAGAATCCAGTGCCCTTCTGTTTCGCCGGAGTATGGCGTGAATCTGATTCATCCTTGAATTCAGTTCCCGTTTCTGCTGATAGTGAAAATTACTTCGACACTGATCATCGCAGAATTTTTTGTCGGATCTGCCGGATATAGCCTCCCCACAATAAAGGCAAGAAGTCGATTTCATAGTCTTCAGATTAAGTATGGGCAAGATGGCAATATCCCTCCGCTGATAGCCCTGAATTCCAAATTTTCGCCGTTTTCCGTTTATATACGGATAGCATACGAGTAAACGAATTCCGGGTGAGCACATTTGCGGTGTCCTTCATGGACAAACTGAACTCATTAAAAACTGAAAAACATGTCAACATTGAGAAACAACGTCCGGCTCATTGGGAACCTAGGGGCATCACCCGAATTGAAATCACTCGACAATGGTAACAAAGTGGCGAGATTGTCGCTTGCCACCAATGAGTACTACACGGATAAGAAGGGTGAGAAACAGCAGGAGACCCAATGGCACAATCTTGTAGCATGGGGGAAGACCGCTGAGCTTGCGGAGCAGTTGCTTGAGAAAGGCAGTGAAGTAGCGATTGACGGTAAACTTACGTCGCGCAGTTATGAGAAAGATGGTGAGAAGAAGTATGTAACTGAAGTCGTGGTGAACGAATTCGTGCTTCTGAATCGCAAGAACTGATCGCAGCCAGCAGTCTCATCATCCCGCTGCCATTTGTGCGGCGGGATGATTTCCCTTTTTATGTAGAAGTCGTTGAGAATCTCCACAATCCATGTTGCCAGTTAGCATGAGGAAGTGGTAGGACAGATTGCTGAATGCAGCAATGCATTGGCGGTCTATGACTACTCCAGAACGGACTGCACTTAAAAGCAGAGGCACAGATGTTCAGCTTAACTGAACAGGTTATCGAGGATATCCGGATCTACAATCTGAGGAAGAGTCACCTTTAATCTGGGTTCACGCTCCATTGCTCTTCTGATGGCAAAAATGGCCTCGTCGTTTCTCGCCCAGCTTCTGCGGGCAATACCGTTGTTCACGTCCCAGTGAAGCATACTTCTCAACCGGCGATTTGCGTCTTCTGAGCCATCCAGCAGCATTCCGAATCCACCATTGATGACTTCTCCCCAGCCGACACCACCTCCATTGTGCAGACTTACCCAGGTTGCACCCCTGAATGCATCACCTACAAAATTCTGTACCGCCATGTCGGCCGTAAAAGCGCTACCATCATAAATATTGGAAGTTTCTCTGAAAGGGGAATCAGTCCCGCTGACATCATGGTGATCCCGACCCAGCACCACAGGGCCGATTTCTCCCTTGGTAATGGCATCATTGAAGGCTGCAGCAATCTTCATGCGGCCTTCAGCGTCCGCGTAAAGAATGCGTGCCTGAGAACCCACTACCAACCTGTTTTCCTCCGCCTGTTCAATCCAACGGATGTTGTCACCCATCTGCTGTTTGATTTCCTCCGGAGCCTCCAGCATGAGTTCCTTCATCACATTGAGCGCTATCTGGTCTGTGCGTTTGAGATCTTCCGGATTTCCGCTGCAGCAAACCCATCTGAAAGGACCGAATCCATAGTCAAAGCACATTGGACCGAGGATGTCCTGAACATAGCTGGGGTATCTGAATCGAATTCCATCTTTGGCCATTACATCTGCTCCGGCTCGTGAGGCCTCCAGTAAGAAAGCATTGCCGTAGTCAAAGAAGTAAGTCCCTTTTGCTGTGTGTTGATTTAT
>JBEAZL010000129.1:0-4835 GCA_041170085.1 Bacteroidota bacterium | reverse complement strand
AGGTTTTCAAATACCTCTGTGCGGGCATTGTAACCGAAGTCGTCCTTGCCTTCGCGAACCTTGTTCACGATCACTGCTCCTTCGCCACCGGCGTTGGCAACAATCTGACGAAGTGGTTCTTCGATCGCACGAGCAACGATAGCTATACCTGTTTGCTCATCTTCGTTGGAGCCTTTCAGCTTTTCGAGGGCCTTGCTCGCGCGGATCAGCGCAACACCACCACCGGGAACGATACCTTCTTCCACAGCAGCGCGTGTAGCGTGAAGCGCATCGTCAACGCGGTCCTTCTTCTCTTTCATCTCTACTTCAGTGGCTGCACCGATGTACAGAACGGCAACACCACCAGCCAGTTTCGCCAGACGCTCCTGGAGCTTCTCGCGATCGTAATCTGATGTTGTCTTCTCGATCTGCGCCTTGATCTCGCCAATGCGCGCCTGAATGGCATCCTTCGAACCGGCACCATTTACGATAGTGCTGTTGTCTTTGTCGATGGTAACCTTCTCAGCACGGCCGAGATCTTCCAGGGTAGCATTCTCGAGTTTGAATCCGGTCTCTTCGCTGATCACATTACCTCCGGTGAGGATGGCAATGTCCTGCAGCATAGCCTTGCGGCGATCGCCAAAACCTGGTGCCTTTACAGCAGCTACTTTCAGTGCACCGCGAATCTTATTCACTACGAGGGTTGCGAGTGCTTCTCCATCCACATCTTCGGCGATGATCAGCAGCGGACGTCCTGTCTGTGCTGATTTCTCCAGAATAGGGAGGAGCTCCTTCATGCTGGAAATCTTCTTGTCGTAGATCAGGATAAAGCAGTTTTCGAGTTCTGCTTCCATGTTCTCCGCATTGGTTACGAAGTATGGAGAGAGGTAACCACGATCGAACTGCATACCTTCTACGGTCTTTACTTCGGTCTCAGTACCCTTGGCTTCTTCAACGGTAATTACACCCTCTGTACCTACTTTCTTCATTGCATCTGCAATGAGGGTACCGATGGCGTCATCGTTATTGGCTGAAATAGAACCTACCTGACGAATCTTGTCATAGTCGGCACCTACGGTCTTGCTGATCTTGCGGAGTTCTTCAACTACCGCAGCCACAGCCTTATCCATACCGCGCTTCAGATCCATCGGATTGGCTCCGCTGGCAACGTTCTTCAATCCTGAAGTAACAATAGCCTGAGCAAGAACTGTGGCAGTGGTGGTTCCGTCACCGGCAATATCTGCCGTCTTGGAAGCCACTTCTTTCAGCATCTGGGCACCCATGTTTTCAATGGCGTCCTGAAGCTCAATTTCTTTCGCCACGGTAACACCATCCTTGGTGATATGCGGTGCGCCAAACTTCTTGTCGATTACTACGTTGCGGCCTTTCGGTCCGAGTGTCACTTTAACGGCATTCGCCATTGCGTCAACGCCAGCCTTGAGTTTCTCGCGGGCGCTGGTGTCAAAGGTTATCTCTTTTGCCATGGTTTGATTTTTACGTTTTGATTCCTTGTGTTTTGTTGTTTTTCCCTCGCAGGGCTATCTATCCAGTTGGATAGAATCAGAGAACTGCGAAAATGTCAGACTCCCTCATGATCAGGTACTCCTTTCCGTCGATGCTGATCTCTGTTCCGGCATATTTTCCGTACAGAATCTCATCACCTGCTTTCACGGTCATCGGCTCGTCTTTCTTGCCATTGCCAACGGCTACCACCTTTCCGCGCTGCGGCTTTTCTTTGGCGGTGTCCGGAATGATGATTCCACTTGCTGTGGTGGTCTCGGCCGCAGAAGGCTCTACTACCACACGGTCTGCGATCGGCTTAATGTTCAGTGACATTTTTATATGAATATTAGTGGTTAAACAATAGTTATGCGCCCGCCGCACTCATTTTCTGTGCCACGCCCTCAAATGAGGCCGGTTCGGAAAATTTTGTCAGTAAACGACAAAAAAAATGTCAGTGCGATTGACACACTGACACCTTTTATTTCTTTCGTGACAACCTGAAGGTTATTCGGTCGGTTGACCAGTGCCTTCGGTTGTTCCGCCTTCGGTCTGTTCAGTCTGGGTGGCAGGTACAGCTTCATCGCCTGCATCTGAACCCTTGGTGAACCATACGGCCGACAGAAGACAGAGGGCAAACAGGGCAATGCCCAGATACCAGGTAGCCTTCTCAAGAAAGTCGGTGGTGCGCTGCACTCCGCCTACTTGTGAAGCACCCTGAAACCCAACGGCAAGGCCGCCACCTTTGGGATTCTGAACGAGAATGATCAGACCCAGCAGCATGCTCACGATCACGATCAGGACAATGATAAAACTTTCCATATAGCGCTATTTTAACTTATCTAGGTTTTTCAAACGGGCCGCAAAGTAAATGCTTTTTTCAGGATGTAGCTCCATCAGCTTGCGGTAAACCTTCTTTGCCTTCTCTTTTTTACCCTGAGAGGCCAATAATTCGGCCATGGTCTCCGACACAAAAGAAAGGTCATCGGTCACGCTGGTGCGGGCAATACTGTCCACATCATAGTCGTCTGTACGTCCCGGAGTAATCTTTGGATTGGTTTGGATAAATCGGTCTATCAGCTCCTGCTGACTGCGTTTCCGGGATCCGGATAAACCCAGTGGAGGTCCCGCAACACGGCTGATACCTGCAGTGGCTTCAGTCGCTCCGTAGTCGCTTTCTTCATCCGCAGATTCTTCCTCTGTGTCATCCTCCTGTTCCGAATAGCGGACCGAATCTTCGTCGCGACGAAGATTTTCATCTTTCTCGTATCCGATCTCGCGGGCACGGCGAATCAGATAACGGGCAAAGGGATCAGAGCTTTCATCTGCTTCATCACCCGGGGTTTCTTCCCGAACTGCGCGGACAACGGATCCGCTGGCAGGAGCGTCGGCCTCCTCTTCCTCGGCAGATGCTGATCTGGTTTCCTTCAGATCTTCAATAACATCCTGCTCAATGGTGCTGAAAACCGCCCTTAGCAGCACTTCACGGTTCAGAAGGTCTTCCGGGAGGTCCGTTTCATTGACTTCTTCTACTTCTTGTTCGGGGACTGCTGCTGCGGCAAGGTGTTCCGTCTTCGGCTCTGCTTTGGGTTCAGCCACAACAGCTGCGGGCGTAGGCTTGCTTTCCTCAACAGGAACCGCCAAGGTCTGCGCAGGTGTTTCCTCCCGGAGCTCTGCCGCAGGCGTTACGGGCGTTTCAGGTGAAATCTCCGCCTGAATCGGACTTACCAATGGCTCGATGGTCAATGTGCTCACAATCTCCTGCTCGGGTCCGCTCTGCTTCAGGTAGTGATAGAGTGACACCCTGTCGCCAGAAGTATTGCTGGCGGAGAGCAGCTGATCACTAAAACGGTGGTCGCCGTCGTTCTGGTAAATGCGGGCAAGAAGGACCTGGGCCGGATTGAAATATGGGTACTCCGCCGCAACCCGCTCGAGCTCGGCCCGGGGGATCATCTTCAGTTTTTCAGGCTGAAGCAGCGCGTCATATATCAGTTCCCTGTTCATACGGTCACCAGTTGCCTACACTGGCATTGTAAATTTCCTGTGTCAGCTGGTCATTGATCTGCTGCCAAAGTGTTTCCTCCACGGTGAACAAATCTACATCAGCGGCAAAATCGGCAAACTTGCTGAAGTTCCTTTCAAAACTAAGGCTATTGTCCAAAGTATTGGTGTACTTAACTTTTACGGTAATGGTCAGGCGGTTAAGACTCGCAGTCTCGTTTTCCTGAATTGCTACCGGAGCAATCGTATAGCCTGTAACGGCTCCTTCGTATTGCAGCTCCCCATCACGCGTAACCAGACTCAATGGCGATTGCGCCAGCAAAAGATCTTTGAGACTTTCGGTGAAATTCTGAGAATATACCTGAGGCGCGAGGGCTGACTGAGATTTGAAAAAATCTACCGAAAAGGTTTTGGCACCAGAGTACTGACCTCCCCTGAAGGAATAAATACCGCAGGAGGTTAGAAGTGAAATGAACAATATGTAAACGGCTAACCTCACTTCAGGTTGTATTCCTTGATTTTGCGGTACAGCGTGCGTTCGCTGATTCCCAATTCTTCAGCTGCGTATTTCCTCTTGTTCTTGTGCTTGGCCAGCGCGCGGCGAATCAGTTCTTTCTCTGAGTCTGAGAGGGAGAGTGTTTCTTCCACCACCTCGTGATGACTTTGAACCGGAACATGATGCTGTGGCGTGATGGACGTATTCGAGGGCTGATATGAGATGATTCCCTGATTCGATTCCTCGTGATCATCATCGAGAATCTCGGCCTGCTGACCCGCAAATACCTTTTGAAGAAGGGCAGCGTTCTCCTGCGACGGAATGTAATTTCCTCCTTCACGGATGATGCCAAGCACCAGCTTCTTCAGGTCATTCAGGTCGTTCTTCATATCGAACAATACCTTGTAAAGTATCTCGCGCTCGCTCCAGTCTTTTCCTCCCGAAGTGCCGGCAACCATAGGTTTGGTGCTGAAACTTTCATGTGGCAGATACAGGGTGATGGTCTCCGGAGTTATTATTCTCTCACGCTCCAGAACGCTCATCTGCTCTGTTATATTCTTGAGTTGTCTGACATTTCCCGGCCAGGAATAATTCACAAACAATCTCTCTGCATCCGGCGTCATGCTGAGCACCGGCATGCGGTATTTCTCGGCAAAATCGCTGGCAAACTTTTTAAAGAGAAGCATCACGTCCTCCTTGCGCTCGCGCAGGGGAGGCATGTAAATGGGAACCTGATTGAGGCGGTAGAAAAGGTCTTCCCTGAATTTTCCATTTTGCATGGCCTGCGAAAATTCAACATTGGTAGCAGCAACTACGCGAACGTTGGTCTTCTTCACCTTGGAAGAACCTACACGGATAT
>JBEAZL010000128.1:0-6273 GCA_041170085.1 Bacteroidota bacterium | reverse complement strand
CCACTACAAAAGGATTCTCCCTTCTGCACGGACCGCACCATGAAGCCCAGAAATCGACCAATACCACTTTACCTTTCAGATCGCTGAGTTTTCTAACCTTTCCCTTCAGGTCTGGCTGTGCGATTTCCGGAGCCATGGCACCGATAGATACAGAACCATTCTGCATGCTCTGCGCAGCAGGATTATCCAGCTGCGGCTGCTTGCCGGCCATTTCGAATTTCTGCAGGTTTTGCATCACACTCTTGTACAATGCGGTATTGCCTACTTCATCCTTCAGCTTTCCGGTCACATCCTTAATCAGGGCAGATTCACTGCGTACATCGAGCATGCTTACTGCAGCCAGGGCAGCCGGAGTGCTGCTTCTCGACTCGATCCACTTCTTGATTTCGGTAGTGGCCTTTTTGTTCACTTCGGTCATTTGTGACCTCAGGGAAGCTTTCGCTTCTACAGTGATCGCAGGATCCTGCGACTTCTGGATAATTGATTCCTGCTCGTCGTACAATGGTTGCAGTGAGTTCTGCAGATCCTGAAAAGACTCTGAGTTATCAGAACCAGAGATCTTAGCGCCCTTCTCGAAATTATCGTAGCTGGATTTTACTTCAAGACTCTCTGTACTGTCTGTGATGAGCATGATACTCTGATCACCCACTTTGAGGAAGTAGTAATCCATCACCAGAGGTTGTGCGGGCGTAAGGATAAAACTTCCATCCGGCGCAATGACGGTGCTGTCGGTAGCCAGAGGCTTGTTGTTTACATGCTGGATCAGATAGGCCGTCTTGCCTTCTGCGCCACTGATGTTTCCGGAGATGGTTCCTCCGGGATGACTGCTTCCGCATGAAGCCAAAAGAGCTGCACCGGCAGCATAAGCAAAGTAAAACTTCATATTCATGTTCATGATGTTCTTTATTCCTGCAATAATTTTTGAATGATTTCGCTTGCCACTTTAGGGTTTGCTTTTCCTCCTGACTTCTTCATGAGTTCACCCATGAACAGTCCCAGCATACCCTTATTTCCTGCTTTAAATGCTTCAACCTTATCGGGCCACGCCTGCAATACTTCTCTGGCTATGACTTCGATGGCCCCTGTGTCGGCATCCTGAATCAGGTTGAATTCTGACGCAATGTCCTGAGCCATTGATCCGGGTCTGTCGGCCATGACCGGAAGAATCTTTTCAGCTGCAGCACTTGCGCTGAGTTTACCGCTTTCCACCAGAGCAATGATCGAGGCCACCTGTTCGGGTGTTACTGGAAATGTTGATATATCAATAGCTCTTTCATTGAGAAAGGCCCTGACAGGACCAAGCACCCAGTTTGCCGCTGCCTTATAATTTGAAGTGTGTCTGATTAATGACTCAAACCACTCTGCTATTTCTTTATCGGCGGTGAGCTGTAAGGCATCATATTCCTTTAGTCCCAGTTCACCTGTATATCTTGCCACCAGCTGACGGGGAAGAGAAGGCATGGCCTTTCTGATAACCTCAATCTGCTCCTCAGTGAGCACAACCCTGGGGAGATCTGGTTCCGGGAAATACCTGTAGTCGTGGGCAAGCTCCTTTGATCGCATGGAAAAGGTGGTGCCGTTGACAGCATCAAAACTTCTTGTTTCCTGAACGACGGTTTCGCCCTTTTCGGCCATATCGACCTGGCGTCTGAACTCGTATTCAATGGCGCGCTGCACATTGCGGATAGAGTTCATGTTTTTCACTTCACAGCGCGTATTGAAGATCTTTTCGCCTTTCAAACGAACACTGACGTTTGCATCGCAACGCATGGAACCCTCTTCCATATTGCCATCGCAGATGCCCAGGTAGCGGATCATCTTTCGAATCTCTGTGAGGTAGTTATAGGCTTCACCAGGGGTCCTGATTTCGGGTTCAGATACCACTTCAATGAGTGGAACTCCCGCGCGGTTGAGGTCGATCAGCGTGTCGAAGGGATCCTGGTCGTGCATGCTCTTTCCGGCATCCTCTTCCAGGTGTGCACGTGTGATTCCGATTTTTTTCTCGTTACCCTGATCATCCTGGATCATGATGTATCCACCAATACAGATCGGGGTTTTGTCCTGTGTGATCTGATAGCCCTTGGGCAGGTCAGCGTAGAAATAATTCTTGCGGGCAAAGTGCATATCACGGCGGATTTCGCTGTTTAATGCCAGCCCGAGCATGATTGCATAGTCAATGCTCTTGCGGTTCATTCTGGGCAAGGTACCCGGATGCCCCAGTGTAACGGGACTTACCAGCGTATTGGGCAATGCGCCGTATTCGTTAGCATCGCTGCTGTATGCTTTGCTGTCGGTGTGAAGCTGCATGTGCACCTCCAGACCTACCACCAGCTCGTATTTATCGTAAATGCTGTCCATAAATCTGATCAAGCCGCTCTGTCAGCCAGGAGTCGAAGGTTTCTTTCTGCTGTTTGAAAGCCACGGCTACCGGCAGGCAGAAAAGATGATTTTCTGCAGGGTTCCATTCTTTCATTCCAGACAGCCTTGAAAAGTCCTTCTCCGTCGTGACCAGGTATGGCCTGGGGGTGCCAAATGTACGCACATCAGCCGTGAGGTCAGACAGTTCGGACAGGCTGTAATGGTGGTGATCCCCGAAGCTTTTAAATTTTTTAAGATCAAACTTCTCCCTTAAGCAGGATTCAAAAAGCCCGGAATCTGCAATTCCGCTGAATCCGATAATGGGTGAGCCCGGCGACAGGCGAACATCCGGCGAAGCTGAGAAAGGCTCGCCGTATTGTAATCCTGAGAAAAAAACTTTCTGTCCGGGCCCTGGATTAATGGCATTATTTAACCTTTCCAATGCATCCTCAGAGAGCTCATCCGGGCACTTGGTCACGATGATGGCATCGGCATGGGAAGCCCTGCTTTTGAGGTCGCGCAGCCGGCCGGCCGGAACCAGAATATCTTTCCAGAACGGGCGCTGCCAGGTGGTAAGAAGGATGCGGATATCTCCCTTCAAGGGTCTGTGCTGGAAGGCATCATCAAGAACAACCACTTCCAAATCCGGAAAACGACTCAGCATCTGTCGGATTCCATTCTGTCTGTCTTCGCAAACCGCGACCGGGATATGTCTGAATTTTCTGGCCACCTGCAGGGGTTCGTCTCCAAATTCAGCGGCATCACCCTGAGGATCAACCCAGCGGAATCCTTTGGTACTGCGGCCATATCCCCGCGAGAGGAACGCCACTTTTCGGGAAGACAACAGTTTCAGAATATACTCCGAATGCGGGGTTTTACCGGTACCGCCCAGGGCGAGATTGCCGAGTACAATGGTGATTACAGGAGCTCTTTCAGACTTAAAGACACCACTATCATAGAGTGCGTGCCGGCACCACAAGATTGCACCATAGAGCCATGAAAATGGCAAAAGCAGGAATCTGAGTGCGGTCATATCGGCTTCTGTGGTAATGTTGCAAATATGATCTAAGGCGATAAGTTATCCGCCCAAATCGTTCGAAAATGAAATTACAGGAGATTATCCGGGCACTGGAAGAGTTTGCCCCCCTTTCGTTGCAGGAAAGCTACGACAACTCCGGATTGCTATTTGGTGATCCCGCACAGGAGCTGCGCGGGGCGCTGGTAAGTCTGGACTGCACGGAGGCTGTGGTGGAAGAAGCCATTGACAAGAAATGTGACCTGATCATAGCTCACCATCCGCTGATTTTCAGCGGACTAAAAAAGATAACTCCCGCCAGGAATGTGGACAGGGCACTGATTAAAGCGATACGCCATAACATCGCACTGTACGCCATCCATACCAATCTGGACAATGTCAGACATGGCGTAAATGCAAAGATCAGCGAGCGGCTGAGGCTTTCCGGGACAAGGATTCTGGCGCCCCGCAGCGGTGATCTGAGCAAACTCGTGGTATTTGTGCCCGTATCCCATGCAGAATCGGTCAGACAAGCCATGTTCCGGGCAGGTGCAGGCGAAATCGGTCAATATGCAGAGTGCAGTTTTTCGAATGAAGGAACAGGCACATTCAAGGCAGGACAGGGCACGAATCCCTTTGTGGGCCAACAGGATGTGAGGCATGAAGAGCCGGAGATCAGGCTGGAAGTGGTGGTGCCGGTATGGCGCAGGGCCATGGTGGTCAGTGCCATGACAGATGCCCACCCGTATGAAGAGGTGGCCTACGACCTCTTCCCAATGCTGAATCAGTGGTCAGGAGCAGGTTCCGGGATGATCGGCAACCTTCAGAATCCAATGCCCTGGCAGGATTTCTTCGAAATGCTGAAAGAAAGGATGAAGGTCAAAGTCATCAGGCATACTCAACCTGTAAGACCTGCCATTGAAAAGGTGGCCGTATGTGGCGGATCGGGCAGTTTTCTTATATCTGCGGCGAAATCGGCAGGGGCAGATGTTTTTATTACGGCAGACATGAAATATCACCAGTTCTTCGATGCCGAAAACAGCCTGATGATAGCTGATATCGGACACTTTGAGAGTGAACAATTTACCCCGGAACTGATTATAGAGGAACTCGGCAGAAAATTTCCTACTTTTGCCACCCATTTTTCGGCGGTTCACACGAACCCCGTTCAATATTTCTACTGAGCATGAGCAAAAAGAAAACCAACGAAGACGACAGCCGCAAGTCGGTGACTGTTGAGGAAAAACTCCGGGCACTGTACGATCTGCAGCTGATCGACTCAAGAATTGATAAAATCAGATCTGTACGCGGTGAATTGCCGTTGCAGGTTCAGGATCTGGAAGACGAGATCGCCGGTCTCGAAACCAGAATTGCCAATCTTGAAGAGGAAGCAGGTCAGGTGAACACTGACATTTCAAACCGCAAGCAGGCCATCAAGGACTCTGAGGCCCTGATCAAGAAGTATAAGGAACAGCTCAATAAGGTTAAGAATAACCGCGAGTTTGACTCCCTGAATAAAGAAATTGAATTTCAGGAGCTGGAAATTCAGCTCAACAAGAAGCGCATCAAGGAAGCTGAAGCTACCAAGATTCAGAAAGACGAGACCGTTACACACGCCAAGTCCAAACTGGAAGAGCGCAAAAACGACCTGAAGATCAAGCAAGGTGAACTTGACGAGATCGTTGCTGAAACCCAAAAGGAAGAGCAGATTCTCGCCGATAAATCTCAGGAGGCTGCTGACCTGATTGAAGAGCGTCTTCTGACCGCGTACCGCCGTATCCGCGGTGGTGCAAGAAATGGTCTTGCAGTAGTTCCGATTGAGCGCGAAGCATCTGCTGGTTCATTCATCCGCATCCCTCCGCAAAAGCAGCTGGATGTAGCCGCCCGTAAGAAGATCATCGTTGATGAGCACAGCGGACGTATCCTCGTTGATAAAACACTTGCAGAAGAGCGGGAACAAAAGATTGCAGCTCTCCTGGAAAAAGAACTGAAGCACTGATTGGTCGCTTCGTAATAAGAATAGAAAAAGGCTGCGGATGCAGCCTTTTTTATTTCCATCATCCAGAATGATTCCTTAAGCCGATGCAGGCAGAGCCTTGGCATTGACACGGGTGTCAATCCATCGGATAAAATCAAAATACTTCAGCACCACTTCCTCCTCAGGACCTTTGATACTGCTCTTCAATTCGTCCCTGAACTGAATCATCAGCTTTCTGCGCGAATCATCTCCGTGAGCGCGAATCAACTTTTTCATATTGTCGAGTATCACCTTCTCGAAATTGAAATCCCTGCCCCTCCGCTGGAGGTAACGGGTTGTGCTCTTCAGGGTGTACTCAAGCAGATCGAGATTACCCAGCTCGTAATGCACGACCAGGTTGAATAGTCGGGCATAGCTGTATATGTCCTGTCTCAGATTGGACTCATTATCGTTCAGCAGCTTATTGATCCAGTAGAGCGCCTTGTTGTATTGTCCGGCCAGAAAGTAGATGTACGCAAACTGATAGAAAAAGGTCATCTCATGCTCTTTGTGGAGCTTGCCCTCGTATTCAATGAGATCTTTCATGATACGTTCTGCATCCACCACACCCTTCTCAAAATCTCCGGTTCTGTGGCTGATGGACAGCTCAGCCAAACCTGTGTTCTTGAAGAGGTTGATACGAATATCCGTATTGCTGAATGCCGGCTGTTCCGGCAATTCACGCATTTCATCTATGATTGCTCTGGCTTCATCATAACTGCCCAGATCGATCAGACAGTTCACCATGCTGCTCAAAGTCCTTACGTAGCGTTTGGCGAGATCATCTTTCAGATGCGGAGTCTCATCCAGAATCTGCTTCACACGCCTGAATTTCTCCAGAGCGGTGACATTATCTCCGTTGGCCTTGTGACAAAATCCCTGA